>NZ_DAQC01000004.1:8265-89640 GCF_002502735.1 Methanoregula sp. UBA64 | reverse complement strand
AGAGCGGATCGGTTGCTGAGCTTTTCAAAAGAACCTCAGGTCCGTAGCTGAGAATTCCGGGAAAAATCCTGAGGGGCTCAACCCGGGTACATATCCTCAAGGAGCCGGGTCCCGGCCTCCGTTTTGAAGACCTTTGTTTTGATGCTTTGGACAACCTCGGGTTTCATCTCGTCCTCATAGATATTCACGATGAAATCCGCTTCAACAAGGATCTGGAAATCGGTGCCGTCGATCTTCGTATACGTGTGGTGGTTCCCGATAATGTAACAGATACGGTCGAGAGTTTTTTCGTCAAGGTGGCGGGGTGCGAGGATCCCGCGGGCAATTGCCGGGCCCTCCTCTTCCTGGTAGCGGCTTGCCGATGACTTGTACTTCCGCTCCGCCTCTTTTATCCCGATATCGTGGAGCAGGGCGGCGATCTCGACAACCTGTCGTTCGGTACCCCGTACATTGCTCTCCTCCGCGATCAGGCAGGCAAAATCGTACACCTTCAGGGCATGGTTGATCCGCCGCACATCGTTTCCGAAATACTGGATCATATCGTTCATTACCGGGTAGATCATCGCGCATCTCTCCGTACAATCCCGCTTGGATGCGTAACCGTAATAAGGGTTCTTTGCCGGCACCGGGAAGCCGTTTTGAACCTGCTGGGCTCTTCTGTCATCAACTATTGAAGGGACTGTTTCCCACTCTGGCCGATCTGGTTTTGTCCCTATCAAAAGCCGACTTAACAATCGATCATTAGACCGAAAAAGAGAACCTAACAAAGGCCGCCATAAAAAATATCGGGGGGTCATGAGTACCGAATTTGTCACCAGGGCCCACGACCTGATCGTCATTGTCGAAGGAAAATCCTACGAAGACATTGTCACAAAGATCCACAAGGAGATTCTCAAGGTCAAGGGAATCAAAAGACGGTCACTGATTTCGTTTGCGAATGGGCGTATTTTTTTCTATCTGATTTGTAATGAACCTACCCAGAATGGAGTAACCATCAATCGAATGATCTACAGGGATAGTATCTTCTCACCAAGATGTATCGTCAAATTGCAAAGAGTGGATTACGAAATCAGCAAGTCGAAATATTCGGTTTAGCCAGACAGTATTATTCTTAGTATGGTCAATAAGAATATTCTCGTATTCGAGTAAACCCTTGGAAGAAGATTTGTACTCAGTACGAACTCCCTGCTTTGGTTTATTTCAAGGATTACCCTAACCCCCTGCTACCCAGAATTTATCGAAAATAGGGAATGAGCTCAGGAAATTCATGATCTTTCCAAATTACTTTGTTTCACCACACTCCAGAAATTTTTCTGGAATGGCAAGTATTATTGTTTCAAAATACATCAAGATATATCTCTTGTTATTATCATCCAAATGTTTCATTATTATACATAATTATTATTTAATATAAAAAATTGTGTTTATAAGTAATTTTAACCCAGGTATATTTCGACTATAGTGCCAAAACATCCCGACACTTTTAATAGTTCCCACTCCGACATTAGTAGGCTGTGGGCTCGTGGTCTAGCGGTATGACGTCGCCCTTACACGGCGAAGGTCACCGGTTCGAATCCGGTCGGGCCCATCACTTTTCTGAATTGAAGGAAGACCCCTAACAGGGAGCATAAGTGTGATTTGTACCGGTTGCGATTTTTTCCCTCCCATTGCATTGGCTCGGAGTCCTCGGGTGCCTCTTCGGATCCTTGCTGGGCGAGTGCATTGATAGGTGTTTGGAATCTCGATAAGTGCGTGACGTAAATCCTGACGAGACATTTTGCGCGTCGGACATCATTGAATTCCCAAACTTGCTGTACGGAAGGTAGCAAACCAACTACTGCTGTTCCTCCCATTTGGGCTCATTTAGCACAAAACCCTGTACACTTTTAGCCACGAAATTTTTTCTGGCACTGCCAATCGAACTTTGTTGAAAAATACGGATTTGTGGATAAACACCCTGGTGAAAAGTAGGACTCTGTGAATATTGCAAGAATCATTTTTTGACAATAGTGTTGTGCCAAAGGTTCCGTCCTAAACAGTGACATAATGTATATCTCAATGATTTGGAGAACGGATCGAAACCGAAGATGATCGAACCTGTGGAAATGCTGCCTGTAAAAGGATGCAGCTCAGTAGTCAACACCCTTCAATGAGCACTCCGTGTCGGCAGGTTTCTCCGGGAGATTTATCTCGATAATGGAAAACAATTCGTCTCAAAACTGTACCCCGCTGAAGCCAAAAACAGGGAAACAAACAGATTATAGGGGGATACTATCACTTTTGCGACCGCGGAAAGATCGAATGGTACCCTTAGATACTTGTCTGAAACACAGCCTCGTTTACCTAGAGTAGTTGCAGCTATAATAAATGAATGTGAGTGGAGTTTATCCCAATTCATCCCATCGGGAACGCTTGCGATAGATGATTATCCCCACGACCACAAGCACAACGATAATAATGCCCACGACAATCAGGATAACGCTTGAACCTATTCCCGAACCGATCGATCCAAGGCCTGCAAACGGATTCCATGTGGCCTCCACAGCGGCTTTAAAGGTAAGTGCGTCATTATAGGATTCGTTTCCTTTTGTATACGCATCTTCGGCCTTTGACCGGGCCTGAGCGAAATTACCGTTTGTCAATGCATCGTTTGCAGCAGAAATGTAACTTACAGCAACTTCCCTTTTTGTAATAACTTCAGAGAGCCGGGCATCGCTAGCAGTACTGGAATTGCCCTGGAAATACGCTATCAGAGCATCGACATTATTGACCGGGCCCTGTGCATCAGAGATCTCTTTTTCCGCCCATGCTTTGTCAAGGAGAGTCTCTCCATCGGAGATGGTAGAAATTGCCGTATTGATATTGTTTAATGCGTCGGTGTAAGACGTGGAGGGGAGAGCCTGCGCCGTGCTGATCTTGGACTGGGCATCGTTATATTTGGCTTCGGCTGCGGACGTATCGATATCCATTGCCGCCTTTTCATCGATGTGCGTCCTGAACTGGCTCAGCTGCGTGTTTGCATTCGAAATTGCCGTTGAAACATCGTTCGTGTTGACCACAAGTGCAGTCTGGGAATAAGAGGACGTCCCCGTATTCCCGTTCGAATCAACATCAGTAATCTGAATCAGGGTCTGGTTGGCAGTCTGCGTAACAGAAGGTGCTGTACCTTCCAGCGTCACAACAACTGCCACATCATCGCCGGATTTGTACGTCAGTAAAAAACTGCTGATCGTAACCGTTTTAGAAGAGGCTTCTGTGAGGCCGTTCGAGACATCATTCACATTGATTGCATAGGACCATTTCGGCTTTTCCAACGCTGTATATAGTCGAAGATCATTTACACTGGACGACCCGCTCGGCATCTGTATCTTAAACGACAGGTCGACCGTGGTTCCCGGTGTCAATGCCCCGCTGGGGGATATGGACATTGAATTTACCGTATATGCCAGAGATGCAGCAGGAATAAGTAATAAAAACAGTGCCGCGATCCAGATCAGTTTCCTCAGTTCCTTCATTTTCATCCTCACTCGAACAATGGTTCGACACTTTCCTCGAACATATTCGATTTCTTCTCCTTGGATTTAATAACCTCTTCTTTGGTTTCCTTTGCGATATCAAGGAGTTCCTTGATCCGCGGGGCATTCCCCACTGTCGCAAGCATCACTACCGCTGCGACATATTCGCTGTTTACCGGGTAATCCCCGCCGCGCACTTCAACTCCGGCGATGTTCTCCTCAACCCAGCTCTTTGCTTTCTCGACCCCTTTCCTGTCCATCTCATCAGGCGGTCCGGCAATAAGGACAAGTGCACGTTCTGCGGTAGAATAATCGCAGGGTAGGGTAAGCCGCCCGAGCATTGCACGGCGGACAAGGCCTACGATCTTTGCCGAACGATCTTCCCCCATCAGGACTTCTTCGTTGGTCTCTTTCTTGGTACCGAGTTTGTCCTTTAAGTTGTCCCGCAGTTCGCCAAAGATCCCCTTCTGCTGCTTTGTACGCGTGCTCAGCACTTCACTGATTGCATACCCAACGGACGTGATGCCTCCGCCACGGAGGGTGTTGATAATCTCACTGGAATCAACAACCATTTCACCAATGCCGGCCTTCCCTACTTCACCTGCACGGAAAAGGACCGCAAATCTCCTGACTACTTCATTGTTTAAGCGCTGGAATGCACTCTTGACGCTTTCTCCTTCGTTCTTCCATGCGCTGTTATCGAAAATAAAGGTGTTATCTGCCTCGTTTACCAGCGTGGTAAGACTGCGGGCCGCATTGTAGGAATAGAGACGTCCTTCCTCGGGGGCCGGGATAATCCCCAGTGCATACACCGGTTCCCGGTAGATTCTTTTTAAGTGGCGGGCAAGCACCGGGGAACCCCCGGAACCGGTTCCCCCGCCAAGACCTGCAACAATGACAAAGGCATCGATATCGTGCGTGCCCCGTGTGTCGACTGCATTGATGATACTGTCGATCTCATCGGCCGTGACACGGGCGCCGGTTACGTTGTCGGTACCCACACCATGCCCTTTGACAAGTGTCTGGCCAATGAGGATGCGGTCTTTCATCTCGATATTTTTTAAGCCCATCAGATCGGTCCGTGCGGTATTGACAGCGATCCCCCTGAAACTGTTGGTGCCAAGCTTCCTGTCCTGTTCGATGAACATGTCGACAATCTTCCCCCCCGCCTGGCCAAATCCTATGAAAAATACCCGCATCTAATGTACACCATCCAAAGGGCTGACGATAAGTATTTCCTTTTAATTCTTTTAAGTCCTTTGTTTTATGAACTTTCAATCCTACACTACAAAAACTTTCTTGCCCTGACCTAACCTGCTCTCTGCCGTTTTGGTACGTGGGGATACGGAGCCTTTTTCAGGGACACCCGGACAAATAATTAAGGTACTACACTATGAAAATAGGAATACTCGGCGGAGGTTTAAGCGGGCTTGTTGCCGGCAACATTCTTGCCAGAGATCACGAGGTTATCCTCTTTGAGAAAATGCCGTTTCTGGGAGGCTGCCTCTCATCATACCATATCGATACTTATTGGATTGAACGATTCTACCACCACTGTTTTTCCGGGGACGAACAGCTTTTTTCCCTGCTTCGCGAACTAGGGTTATGGGACCGGCTCGAATGGCAGAAGGGAAGTACCGGCTATTATTCAGGAAATACCCTCTACTCGCTTACAACCCCCATGGAGATCCTGCGCTGGCCGGAACTCTCGATCCCTGAAAAAGCACGACTCGCCCTTCTCACCCTGAAGTCACGAAAGACCGACCTTGCCGCTCTTGACGATATTTCCGCCGAGACCTATATCATCGAACATTTGGGACCCCGGATCTATTCCGCATTCTTTGAACCCCTGCTCAAGAGCAAGTTCGGGAAAAACCGCTCCCAGGTATCTGCGGCATGGCTCATCAGCCGGATCGCCATCCGTTCCGACCGGGGTGTTGCCGGAGAACATCTGGGCTACCTGAACGGGGGGTTCCACCAGATTGTCGATGCACTGGAGACATCGATCCTCAAAAAAGGCGGGACCGTACACCTCCAGGCACCGGTTACTTCCCTTATGAAAAAAGAAGGGGGCTGGACCATCAATGACGAACCGGTGGACAGGGTGATCTCGACGGTATCGCTTCCCGAGTTGGGCAGGCTGACCGGACTTCCCTTCCCGGAGATCCCGTACCAGGGTGCCGCATGTATGACACTCGGTATTGAACGCGACGTGACAAAGGGGATTTACTGGACGAATATGAAGGATGAAAGCCCGTACGGAGCGGTGATCTCCCATACCAATTTCATACCAAAGGAGAGATACGGGGAGCATCTCGTGTATCTTGCATCCTATTTCAGCGGGACCGTTCCCGCACGTCTCGATCAGAGGATGCTGGACGATTTCTGTTCCCGGTTCGGTCTTGCCCCCTCCGAGATACACTGGAGCAGAATGGCCGTTGACCCGTGGGCCGGGCCGGTGTATGTAACCGGGTACCGCTCCCTGATCCCGGCCTATGAAAAACACGGGATCTACCTGGCGGGTATGTTTTCAGAGGAGAACTACCCGGAGCGAAGCATGGAAGGATCGGTCCGGGCAGGTAACCATGTTGCAGAATATATCCTGAAGCAGGAGCAGGATCACCCATGAGCGCCCCGTCTGTTACTGCGATTATCCCGGTCTTCAACGACCGCCCGTCACTGGAAGCTGCCTTGCCGGTATCCCTTGAAACGCTCGCAAAGATAACCGACGATTTTGAGATCATCGTTGCCGAAGACGGAAGCACCGATGGCAGCGCAGAATATGTACGTGAATTCGGAACGAAGAACCCGAAAATCCGGTTATTTCACAGCGACACCCGTCTTGGAAGAGGTACAGCCCTGAACCGGGCGATCCGCGAGGCAAAAGGAACGATTGTCTGTTATTACGATGTTGACCTTGCCACCGATATGCAGCACCTCCCGGAACTGGTCGCTGCAATAGAGAACGGCGCTGATATCGCTACGGGTTCGCGTCTCCTCCCAAAAAGCGATATTAAAAGGACTGGTGGTCGCGAGATTGCAAGCAGGTCGTACAATTTCCTCGTCAGAACTATCTTGGGGAGCAGACTCTTCGACCACCAGTGCGGCTTCAAGGCATTCAACAAGGCAACGATCCTTCCCGTCCTCCCGACAATCCGGTCGAACCACTGGTTCTGGGATACCGAGCTTTTGGTGAGAGCACAAAAAGCAGGGTTTACGGTGACCGAGTTTCCGGTGAAGTGGCGTGCGGGGAAAGGTACAACCGTCCGGGTAAAAGATGTCTTCGGGATGGGATCCGCAATCCTGCAGCTCTGGTGGCAGATCCATGTATCGAAAGATTAGCGCGATCCTCATCCCGTCCCTGATTGCCATCGGGATTCTGGCCTATATGCTGTATATGGTCTGGGACAACCTCATCGTCTCGCTCCAGCATATCGTCCCTGCCTATTTCGTACTTGCGGTACTTATCTGCCTTGCCGCATGGTGGCTGCGCGGGTGGCGGTACCACCGGATCCTGCTTGGCCTGAATTACCGGGTCAAGGTTGCAGTGGCAACGGCCTGTGTTTTTGTGAGCCAGACCGTCAACCTGATCGTCCCCGCCCGCCTGGGGGATTTTGTCAGGATCTTTATCCTCAAGCACGAATACAAGACAACCTACTCAGAAGGCATTTCCTCCATTGTTGTCGAGCGGGTCTTTGATATCATCACCGTTGCCCTGCTCGGGGCAATCGCGTTTTTCTTTATCCCCAATGTCCCCGACTGGATCGATCTCTATATCCTTATACCCCTCGTAATCGGGGGAGTATTCTTCATTTTTTTGATCTTTGTCGGGAAGCTTACCACCACCAACAAATATGTCAGGTATTTCCTGACCATGCTTGACGAGATCCGGAGAGCCTCGCTTAACCTTTCCTCGATAGTTATCCTGAGTTTCTCCTCGATCGTCATCTGGATTCTGGATATCCTGGTCTGTTTCTGCGTTGTCCTCATGTTCGGGCAGCAGATATCGTTTGCCATCGTGGTCCTTGCCATTGTTATCGGGAACCTGGTCAAGGCCATACCGATCACGCCGGGCGGTATCGGCACGTACGAATTTGCCGTGGCAGCGACCCTGGGTATTGCGGGCGTTCCGTATGCAACGGCAGTCTCGATCGCTATCATCGATCACGAGCTCATCAAGAACCTGATCACCGCAATCGGCGGCATTGTCTCGATCAAGTACCTGGGGAGCGACTGGGTGATCTCCACCATCAAAACTGCCTTAAACGAGAAACTCGGCGGGGGAAAAGCACCTGACTCCTGAAACCGGTATCCTTTCGGTCGTCTGCTGGCTGATCGTGGTGAGCTTCCTCCAGATCTCCGTATACCCGACGCTTAAAAAATGCCTCAGGGAGTACGCATTTCCCTTATCTTTTGCTGCTTCCCTCCTGATCTTTACCTTCCTTACCTGGTACTGCGGTCTTGCCCGGATCCCGGTCCAGCTTGCCCTTGTACCGTTCTTCCTGCTCCTCGCTTACCACGTATACAAGAGGGAGTACTCTTTTGAGGCAGTAAAAAAAGAATGGCGCTGGGAACTGGTATTTCTCGTCTTTTTCTTTCTGATGCTCGCGGTCAGGTATGTCAACCCGACCATCTCGTATGCAGAAAAGTTCATGGACCACGGTTTCCTTGCGTCCGTGATGCTGAACCCCGTCGTGCCACCGCTCGATCCCTGGTTTGCCGGGGGATCGCTTGATGTATACTACTATCTGGGCTACTGGATGTTCGGCTGCCTTGGCATAGTGAGCGGGGTGCCCTCGAACATTGCGTTCAACCTCGCCCTGCCGACGGTTCTTGGCATCGCGGCCGTAACCGTGTATGCGATTGGAACGCTCCTCCTTGACCGGTTCCGCTGGCTGCCCCTCATTATCTTCTTTATCCCCAACCCCTCGTTCTTTTACCAGATCGCCCTCGGCAAGGGATTGAACACCGTTCTCTGGGACAGCACGCGCACGATCACCAATACGATCAACGAATACCCCCTCTTCTCGTTTACCTGGGGGGATCTCCACGCGCATGTCATCTCGATCTTCAACCAGGTATTCCTGATCTTTATCCTCCTGTATCTCTACAAAAACTGGGAGGCCCTATCCTCGCGGGACAAGGGGATACTCTGCGGGCTTGCGGCACTCAGCCTTGGCTCCATGCCGCTGATCAACACCTGGGATGTCCTGATCTATGCACCGGTCACCGTCATCTTTGCTGCGCTGATCATCCTGCGCTGCCGCAAAGCGGGAAAGGGAATATCGTCATGGGGACACCTGATAGTAATACCCCCTCTTGCCGTCCTCGCTTACCTGCCGTTTTACCTCATGCTCAAGACCAGCACCGGGGGGATAGCGATCGTAAAAACGCCCTCGGATCCTTTCCAATTCCTGCTGGTGAACGGCTGGTTTATTGCGATCTTTTTAACGCTGCTGGTAAATGATATCCGTGAGCGTCCGTACCTGCTGCTGGTTGCGATCCCGTTTGTCCTTGCCGGCTATGTTGCGGCAGCCATTGCTGCCATTCCCCTCATCTATTTCCTTGCAAAAAAAGAGCATACGCTGCCGGATATCCTCGCGATACTGGGGCTTCTGCTGCTCATCGTTATCGAACTGTTCTACCTTAAGGACAATATGGGGGACACCTACTTCCGGATGAACACCGTCTTCAAATGCTATCTGCCGGCATGGATCATCCTTGGCATCAGTGCCTTTTCCATGGCAGGAATCCGGCTTGCACGTTCCGGACGTATACCGGTTCTCCCGCCACGGAAATGCGCGGTCCTGACTATTATCGTCATTGCGGCCCTCTTCATCATCCCCTTTGCCATTCCGCTCGACCTTAATTATGGCAGCCGGTCGCTTGACGGACTCGAATACCTGACAGCGTCCCACCCGGGCGATGCCGGAGGAGTGGCATACCTCCGTACCCTGACCGGTAACGAGATCCTTGTCGAAGCAGAGGGTGGGGATTACACCTATTATTCGAGGATCTCCTCGTTCACCGGTATCCCGGCCATTATTGGCGAGCCGTTCCACGAGTTCATGTGGCGGGGCGACACCACCGGCTGGTACAGCTCGCGGCTGGCCGACATAAAAACAATCTACGAAGATCCTGACAAGACGGTCCCCCTTATGAAAAAATATAACGCCACCCTGCTCTATGTCGGGGAATCCGAACGGGAGAAGTATACCGTGGATCTTCCGCACGAGGGACTTATCCCCGTGTACTCCGACAGCGATACGGTGATTTACCGGCTTGCCTGAAAGCTGCACAAAACCACCGCGAGGGTTCCGGCAGGACCCGCTAACTTACCCTGCCGTTTACAAACATTTATTTCTCCACCTGACGAAATGATATGGCTGCATCACTGCTACTGATGAGTAATGAAGGGGCAAAAAGACCCCTGAATGAGGTGAGTTATGGCAAAAGGCTACGTTAAAACCGAGGCTCCCGAGGAGCTCCAGAACAAGGCGCTTGAAGCCCTTGAAGTTGCAAGAGACACCGGAAAGATCAAGAAGGGTTCAAACGAGGCAACAAAAGCCATTGAACGCAGTGCCGCACTGCTCGTTTTAATCGGCGCTGACGTCGAACCCGCAGAGATCGTCATGCACCTTGCACCGCTGTGCGACGAAAAGAAGATCCCGTATATCTTCATCAACAAACAGAACGATATCGGTGCCGCAAGCGGCCTTGACGTCGGCTCTGCAGCAGCTGCAATCGTCAAGCCCGGCAAGGCAAAAGAAGTGATCGAGGATCTCGCAAAACAGCTGGTTGCCTTAAAGGCATAAGGTGCGATCATGGCAGACGACGCAACGCCCGCTGAAGTCATCGAGGTCGTCGGTTCCACCGGCATGCACGGGGAAGCGATGCAGGTCAAATGCCGTATCCTTGATGGCAACAACAAGGGGCGCATTATCACCCGCAACACGGTCGGACCCATCCGGGAAGGAGACGTTATCATGCTCCTCGAGACCGAGCGCGAGGCAAAGAAACTGTCGAGAAGGTGAAGATCTTGGTCGAACAGCACATCTGCAGTTTCTGCGGTGCACAGCTTGAGCCGGGCACCGGTAAGATGTTTATCAAGAAAGACGGCACGATCTTCTATTTCTGCAGCACCAAGTGCCAGAACAACCACAAGCTGGGCAGGGTGCCCCGCCGGGTTGAATGGACTGCGGCAGGACAGAAAGGCACAAAAAAGGAGTGATTCTTTATGGATCGCACCTTTGTGATGGTCAAGCCGGACGGGGTCCAGCGCGGCCTTGTCGGCGAGATCGTCACCCGGCTTGAGGCAAAAGGCCTCAAGCTCGTGGCAGCCAGGTTCGAGAAGCTGTCCGATGCACGGGTGAACGAGCATTACAAGGAACACTTGTCCAAACCGTTCTTCCCTTCGATGAAATCGTACATCATGGGAGGCCCGTGCTTCCTGATGGTCTGGGAAGGAAAGAACGTTGTCGCGATCGTGAGAAAGGTTATCGGTGCCACCAACCCGCAGGAAGCGGCACCCGGTACCATTCGCGGCGATCTCGGGATTGACATCGGCAGGAATGTGATCCATGCCTCCGATTCGCCCGAGAGTGCTGCACGCGAGATCGGCATTCATTTCAAACCCGCGGAAGTATTCACCTACACACGGATCGATGAATCCGTGCTGTATGAATGAATACGCTTTTTTTACCATAATCTCTATTAGCGATTAACACCGTCTTTTCATCATGGCCGGCGATATGATCAGTTTCTCCCTGCTGTGCCTTTCATCCATCCTCATTATCGTCAATCCCCTCGGGGCAACGCTTACCTACATCTCCCTGACGTCGACTCTTGAAACGCCGGTAAAGATGCAGATTATCCGTGAGTCCTGTACGATTGCGCTGATCATCCTTGTTCTGGTGAGTGTTGCCGGCACTATCGTTCTCAATGTATTCGGGATCTCTCTTGAGGCGTTCAGGATTGCCGGCGGGATCCTGCTCTTTGGGATCGGTATGGAGATGGTCTACGCAAAGACGTCCCGTACAAAAATGACGGCAACCGAAAAATACGAATCTCAGGACAGCGAGGACGTGGCAGTCATGCCTCTCGCGATCCCGATGATCGCCGGGCCCGGTGCCATCACCACCGTTATCGTGCTCTCGAACGAATCGGCAGGGATCTTTTCCCTCCCCTGGCTGGTTATCCTCGCGTCGGTCCTGGTTGCGGTGGGGATTACCTATTTGATGATGCGGAACGCAGACTATATTATAAAGAAGGTTGGCCAGCGGCAGTACCGGGTCATCAACCGGCTGCTGGGCATGCTGCTTATCGCCATTGCGGTGCAGTTCGTGATCACGGGGATCAAGACGGCATTCCCGCTGATGGGAGGTTCCTGATGGCTGAATGGGATATTACAACAATCTGTCTGGTGCTTGTCGGGTGCAGTATCATCGCTGCAGGGATTATCATTGCTGCAATGCTCCTCGGGTACCTGCATACCCTGACGCCGTTTTTACTATTTACCGCCATCGTCCTTGTCGTCCTTGGTTCGGTCGTGATCCTGTTCGTTGATCAAAGATCCAGGAATAAGGCCTGAATATCTCCGAACAATGCGATGCTGCAGCGTCCAGACCGCTGGTGTCTGGGAATCCCCGGAAAAAAACCTGATACAGGCAGAACAGCGTATTTCGGAGGCTGCCCGGGCAGGGGCCGGTCTTGTTGCATTTCCCGAACAGCACCTTACCGGCTGGGATCCGAAATCCTCACAGAACTGCGAGGAGATCACCGGCCCCGCGGTAACCGGCCTCCGGCGCCTGGCAAAGAACTATTCGATCGCCATAATCGGCTCGTTCCGCGAAGCGGCTGTACCAAAACCGAAAAATACGGTTGTCGCCATCGGAAGTGAGGGAGAACTCCTCGCACAGTACTCCAAGATCCATCTCTTCACGCCAGGCCACGAGGACCGGGCATTCTCTCCCGGCACCGGGCTGGCAACATTTTCCGTACGCGGAGCCCGGTTCGGCCTTGCCATCTGCTACGACCTCCGCTTCCCCGAGCTCTTCCGGCTGTACAGGAGCGAGGGAGTCCATGCGGTGATCGTTCCCGCTGCATGGCCGGAGAACCGGATACGGTACTGGGAGCTCTTCATCCAGTCGCGGGCAGCGGAGAACCAGATGTACGTTGTCGGGGTTAATACCACCGGGACCACCCCGGTTGACCGGTACAGCGGTTCGTCCATGACCGCCGATCCGCACGGGACTATCATTGCCCGGGCCGGGCCGGGGGAAGAACTCCTTTTCTACGATATCGACCCCGCCTTTGCAGAGACCGTGCGGCAGGAGTTCCCGGTAAACGACGACCGAAAGGATGCCCTGTATGTCTCCCTCATGAGAGGGCAGCACGGGCCGGACTCCCGATAACGTGCGCCTATATGTAGCCGGAAAACCAATACGTGACCATGTACCATCTCGTATGCGTCCACTGCGGCGAGACTTACCCCGCAGACGAGATCATCTATAACTGTAAAAAATGCGACCACCTGCTGGCCGTGAAATATCCTCTCGATGAGATCAACGTAAAGCGTTCGACCTGGAACGCCCGCCCGCTCTCGGTGTGGAGATACAAAGAACTGCTGCCGGTCCACATTGAGCCGGTCTCCCTGCACGAAGGGGGCACCCCGCTTTATCACCTGGAACGCCTTGGAAAAGAGATGGGCCTGAAAAACCTCTACGCCAAGCACGAGGGCATGAACCCGTCCGGCTCGTTCAAGGACCGGGGAATGACTGTCGGCGTATCGATGGCCATTCAGCTCAAAAAGAAGAGCGTTGCGTGTGCAAGCACGGGAAACACCTCAGCAAGCCTTGCAGTGTACGCGGCAAAGGCCGGGATACCGGCAGTCGTCCTCCTGCCGGCAGGCCATGTGGCAGTCGGAAAGATCGCACAGGCGCTGATGCACGGCGCACGGGTCATCTCCATCCGCGGCAACTTCGACCGGGCGCTCGAAATGGTCCACGAGCTCTGCCTGACGCACGGGCTCTATCTCTTAAACTCGATCAACCCCTACCGGCTCGAAGGCCAGAAGACGATTGGCTTTGAAGCCGTCGACCAGCTGGGCTGCGTGCCCGATCGGTTCGTGCTTCCGGTGGGCAATGCGGGGAACATCTCCGCGGTCTACAAGGGGCTGCTCGAACTCGAAGCACTGGGCTTTATCAACACGCTGCCGAAGATGACCGGCATCCAGGCAGCCGGCTCAAGCCCGGTGGTCCGGGCCATCAAAGGCAATCTGCCCGAGGTCGTACCGGACATGAACCCCGAGACACTGGCATCGGCCATCCGCATCGGAGCGCCGGTAAATGCAGAGAAAGCCCTTGTTGCAATCCGTAAGACCGGCGGAACCGCCGAATCGGTGACCGACGAGGAGATCCTTGCCATGCAGCGGGACCTTGCCCGAAAAGAGGGTATCGGTGTCGAGCCGGCATCGGCCGCATCGGTGGCAGGCATCCGCAAGCTCGCCGAGATGGGCGTGCTCGATCCTGACGAGAAGATCGTCTGCGTGGTAACCGGCCACCTCTTAAAAGACCCGGATACGGTGATCAAACAATGCGAACCCCCGACCGAGATCGATGCAGATTTGCCCTCGCTGCTCTCTGCATTGCACTTGTAGCCGCCCTGTTCGTTCCGGCTGCCGGAGCGCTCAACGCTACATATGAAGTGCTGCCCAACGGTACGTTGTATACCGCATCGGTCGATATCACCGGTGTGTCGAAGTATATGTTCGCCGACACGGGGATCATGGGGGAGAATATCCCCATCGATATCACCAATGTCAACGTCACCGCAGAGAACAGGACGCCGGTGGATTTCAACTGGACCAGGATCTGGAGCGCCCCGTCTGTTATCACCTTCCCGAACGGGAACTATACCGTCAACTATACCGCTCCCGTAAAGGACAGCCACCTGCAGGAGAGTTTTCCCTCGCAGTACCATGTCACGGTAAACCTGCCGGCAAACCTCTCGGTGGAAAACCCGCTTCTTGCGGGGATCAGCCAGGGAGCAAACGTAACCCGGTTTGCGGACAATACCACCCGGGTGACCTGGAACAAGACGCTCTCGTTCGATCTCCGGTTCTACGACCAGAACCGGGAAACGCTGCTCTATATTTTCGGGAACTTCTGGATCATCTTTGCCGTCATCCTGCTGGTACCGTTCCTCCTGCTGCGGCGGGACAACAAACCGTAACGGTGCAGAGTGCCATCAGGTTTCCCCATTTTTTAGTTATTTCCGGAATCTTCCAGCCCCGCCTCACCCCACGGGCGGTTATCCCGGGGAATACCCGGCACCGGATAAAACCGCGGCATTTAAAAAACAAAATCTCCCAGTTTCATAGGAATGATGAGGGTTACCGCAGTGGCAACCGGAAAAGTACAGGGAGTCGGGTACCGGCATTTCGTTGAGATCTGCGCCCACAGCCTCGGGTTGCACGGTATGGTACAGAATATGCCGGACGGATCGGTCCACATGGTTGCCGAGGGCCCGGAGGCAGCGCTCACTGAGTTCACCAGCCGGGTCCGGGCGGTGGGGCATCCGGTGATACGGGTCGACGACCTCATGATCACGCCGGGGACCGGTACCGGTGAATTCCCGGGATTCCATGTGCTGTGGTGACGGGCGTATCAATGGAAAATCCCGAAAAGAGATCGGTTATTGGGATTTATCCAGATCGATGACCTGATCCACAAACGTGGTCAGGTGAATAAGCAGGTCGGGATCGAGCCCTTTCTCCACGGCAAGGAAGATCCCGGAAAAATTCATCAGCCGCAGCTTGTTGGTAACAAAATGGATAAACCGGGTGATATTCTGGGACGAGATATAGATCAGCATCGCGTTTACCGAATCGAATAACAGGGAGATTTTTTTCTCCTTGTTTTCTCCCAGGATTGCCGTGACAGCGATGCCAAGATCGGTTAAATCGGAAGGGTTCGAGATGAACCGACAATTGGGTACCTGCTCGTGGTCTTTTCCCAGCGCGTATTTTGTGACCGTATCGACAAAAAAGATCCTGTCGAGGGGAATCCCCGCCTTCTCGTAACTCTTTTTGAGGATATCATAGGGCTGGTTTGCGGTAACGACAAGGACGTAATAGTCCTTTGAGAGCAGCAACCGGATCAGGGCCATATTCTCCTCTTTTAACCGGGCAGCGGAGGCCATGATCAGGTACAGGGACTCCTCTTTTGGTTCAAACGGGAATATCACCGGGCACCAGTCCTCCCTTATTCCGTCAGGAACTTTTTCGATGCTTCGGAAAATCCTTCCGCATGCCCGACGATTGCCTTATTGAGTTCGATGATATTCTCCCGGATCTGCGCGAGGTTCTTTACCTGAATCTTCAGCAGGAGGAGCGTATCCCCGCAGACCGCTTCGCCGTTGTCGATATCGCCGATAACCGAACCAAGGTTTGTTTCCACAACCTCAAGGGGATTTTTCAGCCGCATTGCTGCTTCCTTGATAAAGGAAAGGAACCGCGCATTACTCTCTTTAAGGGCAAGTTCGGCCTTCCTGCGTTCGGTGATATCCTGGTTTACGCCATTTGACCGGATAATATGGCCGTCGTCGTCACGGATTATATGTACCCGCGCATTGATATACCGCACTTCCCCGTCCCTGCGGAGGATCCGGTGTTCCTGTTCGGATATGGTTTCAGGCTCCCGCAAAGCGGTTGCTTTTTCAATGACGGACCGTAGGTATTCCTGATCGTCAGTGTAAATGAAATTCCGGATATATTCATCGGTGGATATCTTGTAGCCCCCCTCGCGTTCGGCCGATGTTCCATACAGGGAATAAAACCGGTCATTGAAGACGAACTTCCCGGAATCCTGGTCAAAATCCCAGTACGCCATCTTTGCCAGATCCAGTGAATCATCCAGCAGGATCCGGTTTTTCTGGAGTTCCTTTTCAAACTGTTTGCGTTCCGTAAGATCGACAAACGATTCCACGGCTCCGATAATCGTACCCTGTTTATCCCGAACAGGAACCGCAGTAAAAAAGAACCATGCGCCATGTTTCCCTGCGTTCGGGAAGTAATCAAGGGATTCATACGCCCCTTCGAGAGTTTCGGATTTGATGATGGCACTCTCGTACCGCTCCGGCAGGGTTGCAAGGTCTTCATCGACGAGGATGTCTGCCAGGGTGGACCGTTTTTCCGGGTAAAATGCCCGCCAGGGTCCCCGGGTCCCTACCATCTCCGCTGCCGTAATCCCGCTGAGGAGTTCCAGGCTCCGGTTCCAGGAAACGACACGGTGATCGGCATCGATGATAAACTGCGGTACGGGTGAGCCCTCAAGGAGGGTATCCAGCCGGGCTTCTGCAGCCCTGAGCGATTTGAGGGGAAAATATGCAATGATGACCGCACCTGCACTTGCCAGGATAACCGTGAGAACCAGTGGTTCCCCGTCCCATGCATGAGGGAGAAAGAAATACCGTGCCAGTTCAAATGCACCGGTGATAGCAAACATGCCAAGGAAGACCAGGACAAGAGACATACTGATATCGGGCAGGATTTTTTCGGGGACTTTGTTTATTTCCATAGGATCTCGCTCCTACCGTTCCGGATACTGCTGGTGATTACCCGGGATACCTGACGGCCCGGATACCCTCTGCCGGAATACAGTACGATTGTATATGGACAAGACCGCATTATAAAACTCTGTATAAATAATGAATTATTCAAACCGTCTGCCCTCCCCGATTCGCTCGGAGTATGCAGTATCCGGGAAATGCAGAACCGGACGGACAAAAACACCCCCGGGCAAAACCGGCTGCATTTTTCATATGCACCTGATGGCCGTGCATCGGCACGGGAGAGACTGGGCCCTCTGCCGTTCCTCCCAATCCGGCGTCCCGGGGTTTTTCCGCGAATATTATTGCCCGGATCGACAGCCAGAACCCTTTGGAACGATTGCCCGCATAAGGGAAACCATGAGGACAAAATCCCGGTTTCCGAACGGTAAGGAGACTTATGTGTCCCCGAATCAGAGTAGTATACACAACAACCTGCACTGCACAGGGACTGAAAAACCATGAAACACCAGTCTTTCATAGTGGTGATCCTTGCGATACTGGGGATCCTTTGTATTCCCGGGCTTGCAGCGGCTGCCGGAAACCTGACGCCGGCGGCTCTTCCGGCAGGAACCGTACTGGCACCTTCCACGGATGCAATCGGTCCGACAAGCCCGCTCTACGGCTTTAAGATCGCACTGGAAAACTTCGATGAATCGTTCACGCCAAACCAGACCGAAAAACTCGAAAAAGAGATCAACCGGACAGATCTCCGGCTTGCAGAACTGCAGGGCGCCCTTGCCGCAAACCAGACCGATGCGGTAAACCGGACCCTCGATCAGTACTGGCAGAAGGTCAACCAGTCCGAAGAAACCATAACTACCATTACGAACCGGGATGGGCCGGACACAACTGCCCCAAACGGAAGTACCTGGCAGCCGCAGAACAACGGGACCGGGCTGATGCTCGCCCTGGAGAACCTCAACCGTCACCAGGAGACGTTCAGGTACCTCATGCAGGAGTATCCCAACAACACCGGCCTTGTGCGGGCATACAACAACAGCCTCGAACGGCAGCTGCGGTTCGAAGAGAAGATCCGGGAACGTACCTGGTCCGGGGATACCGCCGGTTACCCGGGTGCCAATACAACGGGAACAGGGTCGCTTGTCCCGTCAAAACTCCCGGTCCGCGGGCAGCAGGATCCCACGGGGAACGGAACCGCAAAGGGTATTGTGTCTCCCGATACCGGCAGGTCCCCGGGGCAGCCCGGTGAGGGAAACCAGAGCGCGCAGTCTGCGGACGGGACCGGCCAGATCTCCCCGGGAAATCGCGGGGGGGACACTAACGACCAGAGCCAGTCCGGCACTGCGGGAGGGACCGACAAGGGCAGCCCGGATACAGTCGGAACCAGGGAGACTAATCAGGGTAACGGGCAGGGAAATGGGAACACACACGTGAATCCGGAGGCCACGGACAATGGAAACGGGCGCCCGCACGGCAGGTGACCTTCCCCCGTGTACGCGGGATCGGATCAACGATAAAAAGCGTATTTATCAGCGGGATACCATGATGATCAGAAGGCGTGCCCCATGAGAACAACCGACCGCAGATGTTTTTTTGTTCTCTTCGTTCTCGCAGTGTGCCTTACCGTTCCGGCGGTTTGCGCCGCGGGGCTCCAGGACTATTCCACCACCTATACGATACAGCTCCAGGACAGCGGTACGGCGCTCTGGAACGTGGAGTACCGGACGCCCCTGTCCACCGACAGCGATACCGCGGCATTCGAACAGTACGCCGCAACGCTCGATTCCGTATACCTCCCCCAGATCGAAACCCTCATGCAGAGCTCGGCGGCGCAGGCCGCATCCGCCACATCCCGACAGATGTCGGTCGGGAACTTCTCCGGCACCGCAATTACCCAGACAACGCCGACCGGCAAATTCGGTATAATCTCCATCTCGTTTGCCTGGACCAACTTTTCCGTATCTTCCGGTACCACGCTGACCACCGGGGATGCCTTTGCCGGTGGCCTGTACCTCTCAAAGGACACCGTCCTTGTCATACGGTACCCCGCAGGATATTCGCTGGTCTCCGCGGAACCAGATCCGGACCAGGAAGACAGCGCCTCGCTTGCCTGGTACGGATTGCGATCCTTTGACACCGGGAAACCGTCCGTTGTCCTTGAAAAAAGCGGGTTCCCCCTCCTCCCTGTCGTGGTTGCAGGGATCATCATTATTGTTGCGGCGGCGGGACTGCTGTTCTACCGGAGAAAAAAACCGGAGCCGGACCCGGCAGCAGTGCCGTCAGAGCCCCTGGAAGAACCGGATGATCCCCCGGTATCCCTGTCGGATGCAGACAGGATTGGCCTTGATGAAAAAATCCTCAGGCAGCTTAAGGCCGGTGGCGGGGAGCAGTTCCAGTCAGAACTGGGAAGAACCCTTGGCATCCCCAAGTCCACCTTAAGTTCAGCCTTACACGATCTCCACCAGAGGGGGATTATCGTGAAGGTAAAAAAGGGCCGGGAGAACCTTATCCGGCTCGATGAGAAGTACCGGTAACTTCTCCTGTTTTTATCCCTTTAAAAAAAGCCATTTCCCCCCGGTTGTATCCGGGGGATATCCTGAAAAACCAGAGTTCCCTGGAGAATCCTTGCGGGAACGGATAAAACTTGCCGGACAGGACTAAAAAATACCGTGCAGGACGGGCGATGAAAATAAAAAAAAATTACTGGAGCCCGAAGGACTTCAGGGTCACGTCGTTGTTGACTGCACCGACGTGATACACGCTGCCGTCCGAGAGCTCGTTGATGATGACCTCGGCCGGCGAGAAGAGCGAGGTATCGATCTTGTAGAAGTCGTACCCTGCTTCCTTGAAGATCTCGTTGAACGGCTTGCCGTAGCCATTGGACTTGCAGCTCGGGATCTTTTCGAGATAATCCTTGATCTCGGGTGCATTCATCGTGAGCTGGATCTGGCCGTGGTAGATGGTTGCGTCGTTTGTCACACCCATCGCACGCTTGGCTCCCCGTACCGGCGGGATCGGGGCAGTGCCTATCGCGGACATGATCTTCCGGGTGTCAAAGCCGAGCTCGTTTAACTTGTAGATCGCCGTCTCCACGCAGCGCCCCGAAACCTGGATCGAACCGACAATCGAGGAGGTCGGCGCAACGACTGCGCAGGTGTTTGCAACGTCCACATGGCACTCCTCGGCGATCTTTGCCATGACCTCGCCATTGGGCAGGTGGTCGGACTCAAGGCAGATCACGGCGCAGTCGTAATCGTCCTCGTAGTCGATCACTTCAAAGGTGTGCTTGGGCTTGAGCGAGAGCGCCCGTGCCGGGCCGCTTCCCATGGCAAAATAGTTCCCTACCTTTACCGTCCAGCCGGCCTTCTGGGCCCCGAGGCAGGCAATCGACGGGAAATCGGTGTTGACGTCGATGAACGGCTGGGGGATCCCCTTGATCTCGCCCATCCGGAAGTTCACTTCGCCAAGACCGCCCATGCAGATCTCGGTAAAAGCCCTGCCTGCTGCGTATCCACCCCTCGTGCTTACCCCGCAGTCGACGATCCGTGCGCCGTTGTCCAGTTCGTGATAAGCAGCATTAAACTCCTCGGCCAGATCGGCGAGGTTGTCGAATATTTCAAGTGCCAGTTCGTTAACACTTAACATAGAAAAACCCCTGTCTCATAAGAAGAGGGTTCCTGAACAGATAAGATTTTTGAAAATATTTCCCCGCCCTTATGAAAGGCAGCCGAGCACTTTTTCCGGCTCGTAGCGGAGGGTTATTACCCGGGTCCGGCCCTTGCCTTCCCGGTACTGGAGGTTCACGAGCCTCATTGCATCCATCTTTTTTATGATCTCGTAGAACCGGGTGTATCCCACGGGAACGGTCTCTTTTATGGTCTTATAGACCTCGCCGGCATTCATCCCGCCCTCCGACGTGCTCGCCCGGGCAAGACCCGCGAGGATCTTCTTCTCCTCGTCCTTGAGGGTCTTTATCGTGTACTCCAGGTGAAGGTATTTCGAGACCTCGTACGCCCCGCAGATATCCGCCCGTTCGATACTGCGCCGGGTGGCACGCTCGGCATTGAGTGCGGCACGCTTCAGGAGATCGATTCCCACCCGCAGGTCGCCGCTCTTTAAGGTCTGCTCCACGACAAGGTTGAGCATCTCGTCGCTGATGACATTGTTAAAGAACCCCTGCATCACCCGGGCCTTCATGATCTCGTGCACCTCCGCGTTCCCGTAGGGCGGGAAGTAGATCTCGGTGGGGCGGAAGACCGAGGAGACCCGGGCATCGATCTCCCGCGAAAGGTCGACATCCGGATCGCTGATGATCACGATAACGCCGATCCGGAGGCCCTCGTAGGTCTCGTGGGCACGCAGCAGCGTGTAGAGCACCTTGTTGAGCTCGTTCTCGTACAGGAGATAGTTGGCATCGTCGAGGGCAACGAGGAGCACGCACTCGTCTTTTAAGAGCATGCGGGCAACGGCGTCGAAGACCTGCTTAAAGGAGGTGCCCGATGCGGGCGGCAGATGACCGGAGAGCTTGCGGTAGATCTGGGAGAGGATGGCAAACTTGGTATTGTCGATCTGGCAGTTGATGTGGACCGGCACCAGTTTTTTCGTGGTCTCCTCGACTTCCAAAAAGAGCTTTTTGATACTGGTGGTCTTACCGGAGCCGGGCAGGCCCTTGCAGATCGTATTCAAGGGGCGGCCGCCCCGGAGCCCGGGCCGGATCTGGAACGCGAGTTCCTGCATCTGCGTGTCACGAAACTCGAACTGCTCTGGGATATAGTCGATCTCGAAGACTTCCGGGTCCCGGAAGAGCGATTCGTCCCACATCAGCAGGTTCTTTTTCATGGTATGAGTACTCCATCAACGTTGCACCAGATAATTTCTCTGATATGCAGGGGCGGCCAAAGTTATATCCCGAAAAAATGAAACGGTATACAGGGTGCGGCAGATGATGAAAGTTACCCCCACTGAAACCGTGATGATGCAGGGGACTGATGCCGCATCGTTCTTTTGAAAACAAAATAATTCAGGAAAAGAGGAACGACAGGAAGTCCGTTGCCTCTTTTGTCCCGAACATCCCCGACCGTGCCTCCTTCTCGGAGTAATGCATGCACCCGTCGGTCTCTTTGCCGGTCACGACAAACGGCACCGGGTCGCGGGCATGGGTCTTAATCCGGATCGGCGTCGGGTGATCGGGCAGCACCGCCACGATCCCGTCGAACTCCTCACGGACTTTTCCCACCACGCGATCGACATTCTCTATCGCCCGAACCTTCTCCTCGATACTGCCGAGGTGCCCGGCCTCGTCCGGGGCCTCGATGTGGATATACACGAAATCAAGGTGTCTGATCGCATCGAGCGCGTACCGGGCCTTGGCCATATAATCCGTGTCGAAATATCCCGTTGCCCCGGGCACCGTGATGACCTCCATGCCGGCGCACCGGGCGATGCCGTTTAAGAGATCGACTGCCGAGATCATTCCGCCTTTTTTGTGGTACTTGTCGGCAAAGAGCGGGAATGCGGGACGCCTGCCACCGCTCCACGGCCAGATCTGCGTGACCTCGGGTTTTCCTGCCTTCCTGCGGGCCGCATTCACCGGGTGGTCGCGGAATATCTCCCGGCTCTTCTCAATGCAGGCGAGGAGGAGATCCGCATCGCCATTCCGGGGAAGGTGGTCTGCAATCTTCTGGCCGACAATATCGTGCGGAGCGGTCGAATCCGCCGCCGACCCGTGCGGGACAACAAGGAGGTTGCGGTAACTGACGCCCGCCTTCACGGCCACCTTCGGGACATGCGGGGCAAGCGAAGAGAGGAGAGCCGCCCCTTCGGCGCTCGTGATATGGCCGGCGGAAAAGTCCGCCATGACACCGTCTTTCACGGTCACGAGGTTGCAGCGGTAGGCAACATCGGAGGGAGCAAGATCTACGCCCATGCTCATTGCTTCGAGCGGGCCCCTGCCCGTATAGTACTTCTCCGGGGCATACCCGAGGATGGACATGTTCGCGATATCGCTCCCCGGCTCGAACCGGTCGGGAACCGTGTGCAGGAGACCGCACGCTCCTTCACGGGCCATCCGGTCCATGTTCGGGGTTTTTGCATATTCTAAGGGGGTCTTTCCCCCGAGCGCCGGGATCGGCTCATCGGCCATCCCATCTCCGAGAATGAGGATACACTTTGCGGGCTTCGTTGCGATCCCCTCACTTTAGGACGTAAGCAGGTCGCGGACCGCGAGCCGCACGCTCTCGCGCGACCCGAGCTGCGGCTTCCAGCGTTTGCCCTTGATCCGGTCGATGGAGAGCTGCATTTTCGGGACATCGCCCACCCATCCCCGCTCGCCGCCGGTGAACCGGAACTTTACATCGGGCAGGTGCATCTCCTCTGCAACGATCTCCGCAATGCTCGTTACATCGATCCAGTCCTCGGAGCCGATATTGAATATATTGACGGTCTCCCTGGTGCGCAGGGCAAAGAGCATGGCGGCAACGCACTCGTGGACTTCGAGATAGGACTTGACCTGCTTCCCGTCCCCGAGGATCTCGAGTTCGGCAGGGTTCTCTTTGAGTTTCCTGATGAAGTCCGTAATAACGCCGTGGCCGCTGCGTTCGCCCACGATATTGGCAAACCGGTAGATCCATGCCTTCATGCCAAACGAATAGCAGTACGAGGAGATCAGCGCTTCGCAGGCAAGCTTGCTCGCCCCGTACACCGAGACCGGCAGGAGGGGGGCATAGTCTTCAGGAGTAGGGATGACCGTTGCCTCGCCGTAGACCGTGGAGGTCGAGGTAAACACGATCTCCGGGACCTCGTATTTGCGCATTGCTTCGAGCACGCGGTACGTGGCCATGATATTGTTCTGCATCGTCGGTTCGGGGTCGATCGCGCTCTGCCGGACGTCCGGGTCGGCGGCAAGGTGGAAGACCCGGTCCGCTCCCCTGATATGTTCCTGCCAGCCATCGTCCAGCAGATCCGCCTGTACCAGCCGGGCCACGCCCGTGTCGATGTGCCGGGCAATGCATTCCCGTCGTCCTGCGCAGAGCGAATCGATCACCAGCACTTCGTTACCCTGTGCAACGAGCGTGTCAACCAGATGGGAGCCGATAAACCCGGCCCCGCCGGTCACTACTGCAAACATCAATACCTATTATGTAACCCATGCTATAGGATTACTGCTATGTTCATCGGGATTGACCACGGCACGACCGCGATGCGGTTTGCATCCGAAGACTGCCAGTTCAAGATGACGCGCGAGGAGGCAACACACTTCTGCGTTGCAGACCTCGAACGGATCTGCCCCCTCGACAAGATCGAAGGGATCGCGCTCTGCTACTCGATGGGCGACAACTTCTCGAAGATCACCCCCGTCGGCCGGCTTACCAACCGGGGCGTGGTCAGCCGCGACGGCGCGGGCAAACACATCGGCGGGGGGACAAAAGTCTTCGACGAGATTAAAAAGAGCGGCCTTCCCGCGGTCGCGATCCCCGGCCTGCACCGGGGCTCCCCCACCGATCCCCGGTTCAAGGCCTACTCCCACCAGTCCAGCCCCGAGAAGATCGGGATCGCCTTTGCGGTCAGCACCGATCTGGGGGACGATCTCGTGGTCTCCGATGCAAGTTCCAATACCGTGACCCTGCTGGTTACCGCAGGCCGCCTCGTCGGGGCATTCGATGCCTGCATCTTTGCGCCCGGCACCCGGCACGGCGCGCTCGATGTCGATGCCATCCGCCGGGTGGACGCGGGCGAGTGCTCCGCAAACGATGCCTTCCAGCAGGCAGGAGTAAATTACTCGCTCCCCGAAGACGGCGACCTGCGCGTAAGGACCGTCGCCATGTTCGCGGCCATGGAATGCGCCTCGCTCCGGTTGCTCAATCCGCGCGCCCGGGTCGCACTTGCCGGCTCGCTCGCGCCCACCATTGCACCCGAAGTCGAATCGCTTCTGGGGCAGGATGTGGCCGTTTATGACGAATGGTGCGCATCCCGCGGACTTGCGGCCATTGCCCGCGATGTCTTTTCCGGGGCGGATACTATCCTCGGCATCGATGTAGATCTCTAGATTTATATCGATTTATCATGTAAGATTACTGAGGGGATTTTTCCTTTGAGAGAACTTCGTATCCACGGCAGGGGCGGCCAGGGCTCGGTCACCGCTGCGGAACTTATTGCTGTTGCTGCGTTTGAAGGCGGTGTTTTTTCGCAGGCGTTCCCGGCCTTTGGGGTCGAGCGGCGCGGCGCCCCGGTCCAGGCATTCGTGCGGTTCGACGACCGCAAGATCCGGCTTCGCAGCCAGGTGTACGAGCCTGACTACATCATCGTGCAGGACAGCACACTCATCAAGGACGTCAATGTTTTTTCCGGTGTCAAGAAGGGCGGCATCGTGATTGTCAATACCGAGAAGGCACCGGATTATAAGGTTCCCGACGGCGTAAAACTCATCACCATCGACGCGACCTCCATCGCCCTTAAGGTCATCGGCCTTCCCATCACCAATACTTCCCTGATGGGAGCGTTTGCCGCGGCAACCGGCGAGATCAAGTTCGATGCGCTCAAGAATGCGCTCCTGCACCGGTTCCCCAAAGAACTCGCCGAGAAGAATATCGAGGCAGCCCGCCAGGCGTTCGAGCACGTGAAGGGGGCGGCGGCATAATGGCGCTCGCTGTCGGCTGCCGTGCCCGGCCGGGCAAGGGCCGGGACAACAGGACCGGGTCGTGGAGGGTGTTCAAGCCGATCTTCGACCACAACCTCTGCTCCAAGTGCGGGACCTGCCAGGTGATCTGCCCCGAGGGCTGCATCACCGAGGACAAGGAGGGCTTCTTCGATCCCGACTATGCGTACTGCAAAGGCTGCGGGATGTGCGCGGAGGAGTGCCCGAAAAAAGCGATCGCAATGAAACAGGAGGAGAAATAGATGCTTGGCATTACCGAAGGTTCGATGGCGGTCGCCGAAGCGGTCCGGCTCTGCCGGCCGCAGGTGGTCTCCGCGTACCCGATCACCCCCCAGACCCACATCGTCGAGGCGCTCGCCGAGATGGTGGCAAACGGGAAGCTCGACGCAGACTATATCACCGTCGAGAGCGAGTTCTCCGCGCTCTCCGCCTGCCTTGGCGCCAGCGCCGCAGGATCGCGGACCTACTCGGCAACCACCTCGCAGGGCCTTGCCCTGATGTACGAGGTCTGCTTCAACGTTGCCGGGATGCGCCTGCCGATTGTCATGACCATTGCGAACCGTGCAATGGGAGCCCCGCTCTCGATCTGGAACGACCAGCAGGACTCGATCTCCCTGCGCGACTCCGGCTGGCTCCAGTTCTACGCCGAGGACAACCAGGAAGCAACCGATCTCCACTACATCGCCTACAAGGTTGCGGAGAACGCTAAGGTTCTCTTACCCGCGATGGTCTGTTTCGACGGGTTCATCCTCTCGCACACCTACGAGCCGGTCGATATGCTCACGCAGGAAGACGCCGACAAGTACCTCCCGAAGTTTACGCCAACGGAGCGCCTCGATGCGGCCGACCCCATGAGCTTCGGGATGTACGCAACTCCCGAGTATTACCTTGAATTCCGGTACGAAACCGACAAGGCGCTCAAGGATGCGAAGTCCGTGATTAAGGCCGCCGGCGCCGAGTTCGGGAAGATGTTTGGCCGGGACTACAGCGCAATGGTCGAAGGCTACCACATTGAGGACGCAGAGACCGTGATCGTTGCACTGGGCTCCATCTGCGGCACGGTCAAGGACACCATCGACGAGATGCGCAAAGAAGGAAAGAAAGTCGGGCTCCTCAAGATCCGGGTCTTCCGGCCATTCCCGACTGAAGACGTGGCAAAGGCCCTGAAAGGCGCAAAGCGCGTCGCCGTTCTCGACAAGAACATCTCGCTGGGTGCAAAGGGTGCCACCGCGCTCGAAGTAAAGGATGCCCTCTACGGCTCCACCATCCCGGTGTACGATTACGTTATCGGCCTTGGCGGGAGAGACGTCCGCAAAAAGGACATCCGCGATGCGGTTGCGCTCGCCGAGCAGGGCAAGGGCGGCCAGTATATCGGGCTGCGTAAGGAGGTGCTGTAACATGGCAGACAACTCCTGCGAACTCTTCGACTGCGGCCACCGGGCCTGCGGCGGGTGCGGGGCAGCACTTGCGGCCCGGCTGATGCTCAAGGCAGCGGGTACGAATTCCATTGTTGTCTCATCGACGGGATGCATGGAGGTCTTCTCCACGCCCTACCCCGAGACCGCGTGGAAGGTTCCGTGGATCCACTCGCTCTTCGAGAACGCTTCGGCGGTTGCATCGGGTATCGAGGCATCGCTCAAGAAGCAGGGAAGGAAAGAGAAGGTCATCGTGATGGCCGGCGACGGCGCGACCTTCGATATCGGGATGCTCTGCATCAGCGGCGCGTTCGAGCGCGGCCACGACCTCACCTACATCTGCTACGATAACGAGGCCTACATGAACACGGGTATCCAGCGGTCCGGTGCAACGCCCTACGATGCGAGCACCACGACAAGCCCGGCCGGCTCGCAGTCCTTCGGGAACAAGCGCCCGAAAAAGGACATGCCGGCGATCCTTGCGGCCCACGGCGCCCCGTATGTGGCGACCGCGTCGATTGCCTACCCGAACGACCTTATCCAGAAGGTGGAAAAAGCGATCAACACCGTCGGCCCCACCTACGTCCAGATCCACGTGCCCTGCTGCACCGGCTGGGGATTCGAGGGCGAACAGACGATGGCGATTGCAAAGCTCGCCATCGAGACCGGCCTCTGGGTCAACTACGAGATGGTTGACGGCGAGGTCACGAAGGCAAAGAAGGTTGTAAGAAAGCCGGTCGAGGAATACCTAAAGACCCAGAAGCGCTTCCGCCACCTCTTCAAGCCCAAGAGGCAGGACGCCGAGATCGCAGCAATCCAGGCGATTGCGGATAAGAACGCCGCGAAGTACGGCATCGATATCAAGCTCAAGAAGGAATAAAATCCGTTTTCTTTTTTTTTTTATTTTGCAGGTTTATTTCAGCAGGACTACCTTTGCATCGCTGATGGAATAGAGATCCGGTTCTTCATCCAGAAACTGGCGCAGGGACGTTTCGGAGAGTATCATAAGGGATTGTATTTCCTGCATATCTTCTGTATGACTTTCGTGAATGGTTTTCATGCCAAAGATAGCGTTGGGAGGGCAATCCCCTTCCGGATCGTGCCTGCAATCAGGGATTTTTGATCCCGGTATTCTTCCGGGGTTAACGTGATTACATCAAGGGGCACTTTGAATTTTTTTACGGTATGCATCTCATCATCTTTTGTGAGAAGTGCCCGGTCAAAAATATCCCGATTGTTGAAATCATCGGAGATTATGGCGATATCGATATCGCTTCCGATTGTTGCAGTGCCCGTGCCCGATGAACCAAACAGAATAAGATTGTTGATGCGGACTCCGTTCTTCCGGAGCTGTGCGCCAAAGAAATTTACCGTTTCAAGGACTTTTGCATCAACTCTGCTCGAGCGCACTTAAGTGCAGTTCAATAGTTTCAGCCCCCTCCTAATGAGGGGTCGCTTCATCAGATCTGCGTCGTTGTGTTGCGTTTTTTCTGCCGTTCGATCAGGCTCCTTTTCACATTATTGATATTATCGGGCAGTTATTCATAACGCTTTTTGGTATATTCTTCGCTGTCGGTTTCATAGCCTTGGATAAAACGGGCTATGTCAACCGGGCCTAATGTCTTTGTGAACACATTAATGTGTTTTTTGTATTCACGGATTCTTTTCATCGATTGACACCTCTATGAGCCAGTGCATCGGGTTTTCCCTTCAAATGATTATGGTTCTGCGGAAACTGTCCTTACCGTTTTGATATATGTATGGAAAAGTGCAAGTTTCTGTTTTACTTTCCGTCGTTTTTCAATGTTCGCCATATGGGAGATCTCATAGTCTATGATAATGCTTTCGACAAGATCACTGTCACGACCGCAACGGTTGAGAATTGTGAGAAATATTTCTCCTTCCGGCCGAATTTTTCGGCTCTAGAACTTATCAAATGGCCTGCACAAACAGTTGAGATTCAACCCGATTATTGGTAATAAAATTACCGTGTCATCTCTCTTAAAATACCTCACGAATACTCATCGCAAATCTCTACTAACCTTGTAGCGCTGATCCCGCCGGAACGATTCGTCTTTGTTGCAACGCACAGAAAAACACGCTCATCAGATCACCCACAACCACACCGCATAGATCCCGACCTGGATTATGGTCAGCGGCACGCCGATCTTCGCAAACTCCCAGAATGTCAGGGTCTCCCCCCGGGCCTCGGCCTGTTGGATGATGATCACGTTGCTTGCCGCGCCGAGGATCGTAAGGTTCCCCGCGATCGTGCTCCCGGCGGCAAGGGCCATGAGCTGTGCGGTCGTTCCGCCGGCCGCAAGGATGAGCGGCTGGAAGAGTGCGACAAAGGGCACGTTCGAGATGAACTGGCTGATAATAACGCTCATTCCGAGGATCGCAGGGACCGAGGCGACCGCCCCGGCACCGGTAACCGACTGGAAAAAGCCGGTCTGCCAGACGGCGGCCATTAAGACAAACATTGCCGCAAAGAAGACGAGCGTGCACCAGTCGATGGCCTTGAGGACAGATACCCGCTCGCACGAGAAGATGAGGATCGGGAGTGCGGCGGCAAGCCCGATCAGGGGCAGCGGGACCACGATGCCGCCGGTCAAAAGCGATGCTGCTATGTTTGCCCCGGCAAGGACGAGGATGATCGCAAGCGAGCATTTCACGATCCGGGTGAGCGCCGGGTCGGGAACGGCGACCGGTGCCGGGTCGCCGGCGGCAGGAACTGCCCGGGAAACTTCCTTATGGTAATACCAGCGGAGCACCAGCCACGCGGCGGCAAGGCTTGCCAGGGTCGGGAGGAGCAGCCAGTACGCAAAGGTGACAAACGGTGCGGTCATCCCGCTCTCCGTTGCAACGAGCAGGTTCTGGGGGTTCCCGATCGGGCTTGCCACGCTCCCGGTCGTGATGGCAAAGGCAAGCGCAAAGAGCAGCATCTTTGCCGGGAGCCGGGAGCGTGCCGCAAGCCCGAGCACGAGCGGCGTCCCGATTATCGCGAGCGTATCGTTCATGAGGAGTGCCGAGAGTACCCCGAACCCGAAGATCACGAGAAAGAGGAGCCCGTCGGGGGTGCGGGCGTGTCGGAAGAACCGGCGGGAGAGTGCGTCGAGGTACCCGCTCTTACAGAGAGCTTCTCCCACGATAAACATCCCGAACAAGAAGATCATCACGCCGATGTTTATCGCCGCAAGGGCATCGGCGGGGGCGATCTGGCCAAGGAGGAGGACCGCTACTGCTCCCCCGAGCATGACCTGCCAGATCTTAACGGTGAACCGTCCGACCTGCCGCACGGCAATCAGGAGAAAAACGGCGGCAAGGACAATGATCGCAATATACGTAAAAGAGAGTTTTCATTAGACCGTGATGAGGCTTGGCACCGGGAAAAACGGGGGAGTAAACCGGTTTATGCCGTTTTTATTGTCCAGTGGAGGAGAACGCCGTCGTCGATCCGGGTAACTTCGGCAAGGGCGAGCCGGGCAAACTCGGTCTCTTTTGTCCAGCCCGGGCCGTCTGCCGGGGTCGGGGCATCTTTCCCGCCGATCACGATGCTTCCCACGTAGGTATAGAGCTCGTCGACGAGGCCCGCCCGGACCAGGCCGGCGATCAGCGTTCCGCCGCCCTCCGCTACCAGGCGCCGGATCCCCATCTTCCCGAGCTCGTCCATGACCCGGCAGAGGTCCACCTCGTCTTCCCCGGCAACAATGACCGTTGCCGTTGTCCTGAGGGCCTCGACACGCCCCGGGTCTGCCCGGGCAGAGACCGCGATCACCCGCTGCCCGTCGCCCTTATGTAAGATCGAAGCCCCGGGAGGGGTCCGTGCCCTGCTGTCGATCACCACCCGGACCGGGTGCTCCGGGCGGCCGCTGTCCAGGCGTTCCTTTTTGAGGTCCGGGCTTTTTATGGTGAGCGAGGGGTCGTCGGCAAGCACCGTGCCGATCCCGACCATCACGGCATCGCAGCCCGCCTTGAGCCGGTCCACGCGGGAAAAATCGTCTTTCCCGGAGATCTTAACCTGCCGGCGTTCCCGGGTCGAGAGTTTGCCGTCTGCGCTCATTGCCACGTTCACGATCACAACCGGACGCATACAGATCATCTTTGTATTCCTTTTTTAGTATTATATCCCGCCGTAAGGGCCGGGGGGTCCGGCATCCCGGCCCGGCCGTGATATTTGGGAACCAATATATAAGAACAGGTGCAAAAGCAGGACTGTCAATGGCCGATCATACTCCCCGCCAGAGGACGGGTACTCCGGACCGGGATAACCTGGTGCGCGGGAGCCTGATCGCCCTTTTCGTTGTTCTTGTCACCTGCTCGGCCATAGCAGCGTTCCCGCTGGGTCTCGACAACCTGGTCGCCCAGCTCTACTATATCCCCCTCATCTACGCGGTCTATGCCTATCCCCGCCGGGGAATGGTAGTCTCGGGGATCTGCGCCTGTGCCTACGAGATAGCCGGTTACTTTTATTATTTCCCGGATGTGGCAAAGCTGCTCGAAGTCACCGTCCAGGCGGTGATCTTTGTCGGGATAACGGTCATCATCGCGATCCAGCTCGGGCGGATCAACCGGGAAAAAGAGCAGTACCGCACGGTCTTTGAATACTCCCAGCTCGGGATCGTCATGTTCGACGGCGCGGGCGGCACGATCCGGCGGTACAACCCGAAATTTGCCGGCATGCTCCAGTTCTCCGACGAGGAACTCCTGTCCATGACATTCTCCGATATCCTCTTTTCCCCCGGGGAAGTGGAACGGTTTCAGGATAGGATCGCAAAGGAACCGGTGAGCAGCGACTTCGAGACCCGGCTCAAGACCCGCAGCGGGGCCCCCTGCTGGGTGAGCCTCTCCTGGAGCCCGCTCGATAAAACCACGACGAGCTGCACGGCAGTCAACATCAATTCGAGAAAACTTGCGGAAAAATCGGTCAACGAGAGCATGACCCGGTACCGCCAGCTCACCGAGAACTCGCCGGTGGGGATCCTGATCGTCCAGAAAGGGCTGATCCGGTACGTGAACCCGGCATTTGGCCGGTTCGTGGGCGTTCCCCAGCGGGAGATCCAGGGAAAGGAGTTCTGCGGGTTCGTTGCCGGGCACGAGCGCCTGACCTGCCGGGAACACCTGGATGCCTGGGAGAAGCAGCACGCGGGGTCGGTGGTGAGCGTGCTCTCGTTCCAGACCGCCTCCGGGGAAGCGTGCCGGACAGAGATCACCACCACCCCGATAACGCATCTCGGCCAGCCGGCAACCCTCATCAATGTGCTGGACACCTCCGAGAAGCAGCGCCTCGAAGCAAAGATCGAACTGGACAACGAACGCCGCCGGGGGATCCTCGCCACCGTTGCCCACGAACTCAGGACCCCCCTCCAGCCCATCATCGGGTACCTCGACCTCCTCCTTGCCGATCCCAAGGACTGGGGGATCTCGGACGAGGCCCGGAAGGTCCTCGAACGGTGCCTGACGAGCGCCGACCGGGAGCGCCAGATCATCAACCGGATGCTCGACCTCTCCGTCCTCGATTCGGGAAAGATCCAGCTCACCTTTGCCCCGGTCCCGCTTGCCGGCCTCGTCCGATCGGTTATCGAGACGAGCGGGTATGCCGCACAGGCCGCAATCGACGTGAGCGTGCCGGACGATGTGGTTGTCCGGGCGGATGCACCGCGGCTCTTTATCGTGCTCGATTCGGTGATCTCGAATGCCATCCGGTACTCGGTTCCGCCCCGCCAGATCGGCATCTCCTGGCGCACGGACAGCACAGATACCTTCTGGCACATTTCTGTCAGCGATAACGGCGAAGGGATCCCGGCCGATGCGCAGGAATCGATCTTCGAACCCTTCCAGCTGCCCGATGCCGGCCAGCTCTCCCGCAAGTTCGACCGGATCGGCCTCTCGCTTGCCATTGCAAAGAAGATCATCGATGCCCACGGCGGGGAGATCACGGTAGAAAGTACGGTGGGTACGGGCAGTACGTTTACCCTGCATATCCCGAAAAATCCCCCGGAGCCCGGGCGCCCATAAAAACGATCCGGGGAAGGATCCCCGTTTTTTTATTATGCGTTCTTTGCCGAAAAGAGCGGGATGATCTTTCCCGCTTTCTCGTCCGTGATAAAGAAGACGAGCGTGTCCCCGGCCCGGAGCTCGACCGTCGAATCCGGCTCGGTAAACTTCATGGAACCCCGGCGGAACCCGAACTCGCGGATGCCATACTGCTCTTTGAGCCGGAGATCGGCAATGGTCTTTCCTTCCACTTCGGAGCCCGGTTCTACCCGGACCGTGTGGACATGGGTGGCCTTAAAGAGGGTCTCGAAGTTCTGGATCTTCTTGTGCTGGTCGGTGTCGGCACACCGGGTAAAGAGGGCGTTACCCAGGCGCTTTGACCGTTCGATGATCCGTACTACCTCCTCCTCCGGGATCTGGTAGCGTTTGAGGGCGCGGGTGAAGATCTCGAGCGCAGACTCGAACTCTTCCGAGATCACCTCGTCGGCCCCGAGATCGAGCAGGTTCTGGGCATTCCGCACATGGCGGGTCCGGGCAAGGATATGGACGTTTTGGGAGAGCTGCCGGGCGGTATGGATGATCCGCGGGATCGCCTCCTCTTCAGAAACAGCGACAATGAGGGTCCGGGCGGTCCTGATGCCGGCATGTTCGAGCACCTCCTCGTTTACCGCATCGCCAAAGATAAAGTTCGGGCGGTACGCGGAACGCTCCTGCCGGATGATCTCCGGGTTGAGCTCGATGACCAGGTAGGGGATGCCGGCCAGGGTCGCGGCCCGGGCAACGCTTTTTCCGGTAATCCCGTACCCGGCGATGATAATGTGGTTTGATAGCGCTTCTGCCGGGGAAAGTTCGTCCGTCAGGAGGGTCTTCTCCCGAGCTATCCTTTTTGGGAAGAGGTGGTAGAGCGTCTCGACAACCCACGGGGATGCCTTCATGGCAAACGGGGTACACGCCATGGTGACGATGGCCCCGGCAATGAAGATCTGGTAGGCTCCCGTCTGGATAACCCCTGCATCGAGCCCGCTTTTGGCAAGCACGAACGAGAATTCCCCGATCTGGGCGAGCGCAAGGCCGCAGAAGACGCAGACCCGGGCCGGCATCCCGAGCACGCGGGCAGAGAACGCACCGGTGACGATCTTGACAACAAAGATAATGGCGATGATCAGGGCTACGTACCCGAAGTTCCCGAGCACTGTTACGGTGTTTAAGAGCATTCCTATCGAGAGGAAGAAGATGGCGGCAAAGACGTCGCGGAACGGGATGATATGGCCGAGCGCATCGATATTGTAATCGGATTCTCCTACAATCAGGCCGCCGATGAATGCGCCGAGGGTGTACGACAGCCCGGCCTCGTTTGTCAGCCAGGCAATGAGAATGCAGATCCCGGCGATGGTAAAGAGGAAGAGCTCGCGGCTCCGCTCCTTTGCCACCTTGAAGAGTACCCGGGGGATGACCCAGTACCCAAGGACGATGATCGCAAGGATGATCGCAGCGACCTTGGTGATCTGGTAGGGAGCCGAAGAGAGATCGATGCCGCTCCCGCTGCCCGAAAGGAGCGGGAGAACGAGCATCATGGGGATGATGGCGAGGTCCTGGAAGATCAGAATCCCGAGAAGCGTCCTTCCCTGGATCGTATCGACCTCGCCTTTCTCCTGGAGGATCTTCATCACGATTGCCGTGCTCGAAAGGGAGACGATAAAGCCGAAGATCAGCGACTCGTTAAACGGCATGCCAAAGGCAAGCGTAAGGCCGGTGATCGCGACAATCGTGGTACAGACCTGGACGATACCCCCGATGATCACCGCACGCCACGAACGCAGCAGGGTCTGGAACGAGAATTCGAGGCCGATGGTAAAGAGCAAAAGGATGATGCCGATCTCGCCTATCATGTCGATAACGGACTGGTCGGTGATGAGCGCAAACCCGAAGGGGCCGACAAGCATCCCGATGACAAGGAAACTGACGATGCTCGGCATCTTGAAGCGCTGGCCGAGATAGAGAAGAGCAACGGACAGGACAATGACACAGACGACAGCGATCATGAGCTCCATAAAAAGACACGTCCTTTCAGGCGAATACGAAGTAGTATACCCATGGATGGATATTATAGGTTCCGGCGGGACCGGCCGCCGTAGGGGTCCGGCCCCCGGGGAGTGTTATTCCCCCGGGGCCGGGGTGTGACCGTTCCCGGGAACGGCTGATTCGCCGGCTGCCTGCGGAAGGAATTTCTGTATGTTCTCCTCGGAACCGTACAGGATGAGGAGATCGTCCGGCTGCAGCTGGAGGTCCGGGTTCGGGGCAGTGATTGCCGAGGTGCCGCGCCGGATCGCAAGGATTCCCACGCTATATGTGTTCCATGCGTCGAGCTCCCGCAGGGTCTTTCCCTGTACCCATGATCCTTCGGCGAGCAGGAGTGTCCGTATATGGAGGCCGGCAAACAGGTTTTCCGGGTTCGTTACCCGTCCGGACTCCGGTGCCTGCCCTTTGGAAAAGAGCCGGTAGCCGTTATTCCTGACAACTTTTCTTAAGGTATCGATATCGCTGTCCGGCAGGGAATACTTGGCAAGGACCCGGGAGAAGATCCGGACCGAGGTCTCGAACTCTTCCGGTATCACTTCGTCGGCCCCGAGATCCAGGAGCTGCTGTACATCGTTGACATGGCGGGTGCGGACAACGATATAGATATCCGGGGCCATCTCCCGGGCAAGGTGGATGATTCCCGGGACCACGTTCTGTTCCGAGATGACGACCACAAGGGCCCGCGCCCGTTCTATACCGGCGTACGCTAATACCTCCCGGTGGGTGGCGTCACCGAAGATGACCTCGTGGTGTCTGTCGGCCTGACGTTCCCGTGCAACCACGTCCGGGTCCATGTCGATGGCATTGTAGGGGATGCCGAGGATCTCTGCGGCCCGGGCCACGCTTTTGCCGGTCATCCCGTACCCTACGATCACGATATGGTCGGAGAGCTCTTCCTGAACAGGTCCCGTTACCTCCCTGGTGGGATCCGGCCGCTTGATCCGGTCCGGGAAGAGCCGGTACATCAGGTTTGTTATGGGCTGGGCCGCGTTCATGGTAAACGGCGTCAGCGCCATCGTGATGATCGCTGCGGCAAGGAAGAACTGGTAGGGCCCGGTCCCCATCAGGTTGGATTCCGAGCCGCTTTTCGCAAGTACAAAGGAGAATTCCCCGATCTGGGCAAGGGCAAGGCCGACAAAGATCGAGACCCGTATCGGCATCCCGAGGATTGCCGAGGCAACCGAGCCGGTGAGCACTTTTGCGACAAGGATGATCGCGAGGAGGGAGATGACGATCGAAGGCTGCGCGAGGATGGCACTCGTGTCAAGGAGCATCCCGATCGAGATAAAGAAGATGGCGGCAAAGACATCGCGGAACGGGATGATGTTGCTGACCGCATCGATGCTGAACTCGGATTCCCCGATGATCAGGCCCGCCATGAATGCGCCAAGGGAGTAGGAGAGCCCGGCGGCGTTGGTGAGCCAGGCGACCGCAAAACAGATCCCGGCGATAGTAAAGACGAAGAGTTCCCGGTTCTTCTGCTTCGCCACGCGGTACATGACCCAGGGCACCACCCAGTGTGCGGAGACGATCAGGACCGCAAGGATGGCAACGACTTTCCCGATCTCAAAGGGGATCGAGGCCGTGGTGATGGTGCTGCCCATCATGATCGGGGTGAGGAGGATCATGGGGATGACGGCAAGGTCCTGGAAGATGAGGATCCCTAAAAGTGTCCTTCCCGGGACGGTCTCGACCTCTCCCCGGTCCTGGAGGATCTTCATTACGATAGCGGTGCTGGAGAGCGAGACTAAAAACCCGAAAAAGATGGATTCCGTGAACCTGACCCCATTGAGGAAGTGCAGGATCAGGGCTGCAACGAGAATGGTTGTGCAGACCTGGAACGCCCCGCCGATCACAACTACACGCCATGCCTTGAGCAGCCGTTCAAACGAAAATTCGAGGCCGATGGTAAAGAGCAGGAGGATGACGCCGATCTCGCCGATGGTCTCGATGGTGGACTGGTCGCTTACGATCGAAAGTGCATATGGGCCGGCGAGCATCCCGATGACAAGAAAACAGACAATGCTGGGGATCTTAAACCGCTGCCCGAGAAAGAGGAGTGCGATGGTGAGAATGCCCAGGCAGACAACGGCGAGAATGACATCCATGGCAGGTACACCCCGGTGTTGCCGGGTAAGTTCTTACCAGAAGAACTTCTGCCATCAGTTAAATAATGCCCGTATCCGCAAGAGAAAATAGTCCGGCAAAATGTCCGATAATTGAACCGGGCGGTTCACATAATCCTAAAAAAAAAGACCCTCTCCCCGGGAAATATTTCGTACAATCGTCCCGGAGCCCGGAAACAGCGTCTGCTTTTCAGGGTGAGGAATGGTAAAAGAATGAGTGCCCCAGCCCGGATTTGAACCGGGGACAACCAGATCTTCAGTCTGGCGCTCTCCCAGTCTGAGCTACTAGGGCAGGACTATAATGGTTGTCACTGGACATTAATAAATAATGTGCTTTCCGGGCCGCTTTCGGACACTCCCGGTACCTTCTTTTTATCCCCTGCCCGGCCAAGTAGTACACGTAAAATGCCGCAGCCCTCCCGGACCGAAGACGACAAAGGCCTCACCAGTGCCCTTTCCTCGCGTACCGTACATATCGTCCACCTGACGCATAACGACCTCGACGCGGTCGGGGCCGATGCGATCCACCGGATGAAGTACGGGAAAGACGGCGTGTTTACGATCTGGAGTTCGGTAGGGAAATTTATCACGCTCTTTTCCCTCGTGGCGGCAAGCCCCGGGAAGGGTGACACGCTCTCGATCTCGGATATCGGGTACCAGAAAGGGGCAGACACCCTGGCGCAGAAAGCGCAGAAGAACGGCTGGGTAATCGAGTGGCGGGATCATCACCGCTGGCGCGAGGAGGAGATGGCCGCAATCCGGACCACGGTTGCGCTCCTCTGCGTTGATACCGAGGTCTGTGCAACGGGGATTGTGGCACGTGATCTCATGCCCGGGAACGCGACGGCCGCAGAGGTGGCACGCATAGTCTGCGATTACGACCTCTGGAAACATGCCGATCCCCGGTCCGCCGTGCTCGGGCAGGTGCTCCAGAGAAAGAAGAACCGGGACCATGTCCGGGACTGCCTGATCGGGGGCGCCTTTACCGATCCCGTGATCGAGGCCGAATACAAGGAGATCAAGGCCGAGATGGACAAGGCCATGGCAGACAGCCTGGGCCATGCAACCTTTGCCGGGAAGAAGTACCGGGTAGTCTTTGCCCCGCTCTACGGCTACCCGAGCGAGACGGCGCACTATATCCGGGAGAAGAAGAAGACCGATATCGAGGTGATCATTGGAAAGGACGGCAAGTTCTCCCTCCGGTCGGTCCCCCCTATCAGCCACCTGATCGCGCGGGAGTTCGGGGGCGGCGGGCACCCGAATGCCGCGGGCGGATCCTTCTCCTTTACCGTGATCGAACGGTTCACCTGGTGGCTCTTTAAGAAGAGCAAACATTTCGATGAGTTTGTCCGGATCGCAGAGCAGTACTGATCTGTTCCTCCCGCACCCGTTTTTTCCTGACCTTTCTTCCAAAAGCCCAAGCCTTATATGCACGCCGGGGAAACCCAGAATTATGCGAATGAAATACTCCCTGTTCTGTCTGGTTCTGATCGCCCTTGGCCTGCTTGCGGTGCCGGCCCTTGCGTCCGCGCCGGCAGGTGGGACCGGGTATCTGACCATCAACTGTAATGTCGATGGCGCAGCAGTGTACCTTGACAACACCTACAAGGGGACGATCTCCGGCGGATCCCTCGATATCGCAAACGGCGTGGACGCATCCACCTACAAAGTGACAAAGGACGGCTATTACGATGCAACCGGCAGCGTCAACTATGTGCCGGGCGGCAGCGCAAACCTGGAGATCACGGTCGCCCTCGAACCAAAACCGGCCGGCAGCGGCACGGGCTGGATCACCGTATACTCCGATGTGGACGGGGCCTCGGTTGCCTTTAACGGCGTAACAAAGGGCACCATCTCGGGCGGCAGCTTCACGCTCGAAGTCTCCACGACCGGCACGCCCTACACCACCTACTCGGTCTCGAAGTCCGGGTATTACACCTACACGGGCGGGGTCACCATGCCCTCCGACGGCCAGACTGTTTACCTCTACCCGACCCTCTCTCCCATACCGGTAACGGCACCCACGACCGCGGTTACGACCACGCTCATTGGCGGCGACACCGGGTATTACCGGTTCCACTGCAATGTGAACGGGGCCACCGTCTCCCTTGACGGGACAAACAAGGGCACCATTACAAACGGCGTCCTGACCGTGGCCGTCTATACCACCGGCACCCCCTACAAGACCTATGCGGTGAGCGCAAACGGCTACACCACCGCCTCCGGCACCCTGCCATCAACCCCGGCAAAAGGCCAGACACAGGACGTCTATGTCACCCTCTCCGCATCATCGTCCCCGGTAACGGAAACCCCGACCGCCCCGCCCGCGGGCTCCGGGATGGGCACCTATGCCATTTACTGCAATGTTGACGGCGCGAACGTGTACTTCGACGACGCTCTGCAGGGCACTGTCTCGAATGGCGTGCTGTACGACACGGTCTCGGTTACCGGTACGCCTTTTAAGACCTACCGGGTGGAAAAGGACGGATACGTGACGGCCTCGGGCTCGATCGTCCAGTACCCGGCGGCAGGCGAGATTGTCTCCATGCATGTCAACCTGGTAAAATCCACCACAACCGCTGCAACCACCGTCCCGACAACAAAGCCCTCCCCGCTGCCGGTGACCGTGGTGCTTCTCGGCCTGTTCGGGGCAGGAATGATCCTGTATACCGGCCGGAACCGCAGGTAATCCCTTCCGGCATGGCAGCCCCTTTTTTGGCTGCCCCAATTCTTCTTTTATCCGGCGGAATGCCCGTCGTTTTTTTCGTGAACCGGAAACGAGCAAGCCTTTATAGCAAAAAAAGTAACGTAAACGTGACACCATATGAAATTCAGTTACCTTGTAATCGGGTTTCTCTGCGTCGTATGCCTGGCCGTGATGCCGGCGCAGGCATTTACGGCAAAGACGCTTTCCATAACCCTCGACCAGAACGGCAATGCACAGGCGGACATGCAGTACGACCTCTCCCTTACCGAACAGGCCGCTATCTTCTTCCATGCGGCAGACCCGGCAAAACTCCTCCAGAATGCCCTCCAGGAGAACCTCAACCGCCCGGTGACGGTCCAGAAGGCGGACCTGTCTTCGGCTGATGTGAGTATCGGCTCGTTTGCAGCGGTCAGCACAGATGCCGGGGCAACCACCATGACGACCCCTTCGTTCTCCTTTGCCGCCGCACAGAAAGCAGTAAAGAACCAGTGGTACGCCCCGCTCGTCTCGGCCGACTTTGCACCGCAGACCACGACCATCACCTTCCCCGACGGGTACCAGTCCACGTATTCAAGCCAGATCAGTATCCCGTCGGTCACCCACCGGATCGCATAATACCCGAGAATAATCCTTTTTTACCGGTCCCCTCTCCCGGTAATTTCATTTCGCCGGCCGGCAGCGCCTGCATATAAGAACTTTTATCTGGAATCCCGCGAAGGGTTCTAATGTTGCCTATGGCTGCAGATGTTGTCACTGTTGAAAACGTCACCAGCGTCAAGTGGGGATCGCTTGTCCTCCTCGGCGCACTTGCCGTGATATTCGGACTCCTTGTGGTACTCTTCCCGACCGTTTCGGCTACGGTGCTGATCGAACTGATCGGGATCCTGATCATCCTGCTCTCGTTCTCTGCCCTCGTTATTTCCGCGCTCTCGCCGGGCGGCTGGAAGTCTTCAGCCCTCCTTGCGGTCCTTGCCGTGATCGGGTTCTTTGTCGGGATCGCAACGATCGTCCACCCCTATGTGATGGGACAGGCAATCGCCGTTATCGCCGGTATTGCCCTCTTTTTGGGTGGACTCATAGGCCTTGTGCTTGCGATCAGCGAGAAGACCATGATCCACCGGGGCCTCTTTGCCCTCCAGGGTATCCTTGCTATTATCCTCGGGCTGATGATCTGCATCCTCCCGCTCCTTGGCATTGCCCTGATGGTGCTCTGGGTCGGCGTGATCCTCGTGGTATACGGTATCATCGGCATTGCGCTCGGGTACTGCGTCCGCTCGCTGGATGCGGCATAACCCCCTTTTTTGTTTTATTTTCAGGAGTCGTTGCCCGGCCGGTGTTTGCCGTTCGCGCCTGCCTTCACGTCACCTGCGTGCTGGATGATCCGGAAATTCCGTTCAGGCAGCAGCAAATGACCGGTAAAGAAGAGAAAGTGATTAAAAAATTCCCCGTGCCCTAGTCGAGCGGGATCGTTTCAAGCTGGGATACCAGTTCCCAGATCCGGGTCCGTGCATGGATGGGCATGTTGGGATCGTTGGAGATTTCATCGATTTTAGAAATTGCCTCGGCGGCGCGAAGGCCCATTGCCTTGGTGTTGTTGGTAAGCAGCGTCCGGGTCTCGTCAGCAACGCGCCGGATATTTCTTGGGATTGTGCTGTCCTCCTGGATGTGCTGCAACATCAGGATACAGTTTTCCATGGTTTTTTCAGGATTTGACATGGTATCACCTGCCGTGTACCTGTAGTTAATACGTAGAACTCGCATATATAAGTTGGATATAGGATCAGACGGTGAGATGATGGCCGAGAGAAAAGACGACGAGATCATGGCCGAGTACCTCCTCAAGGGCGGTAAGATGCTTGAGAAGGTCTGTCCGGTGTGCGGGTGCCCGATGTTCGAGTACAAGAAGAAGACCTTCTGCGTGGTCTGCGCCGAGAAGAGCGCGGCAAAGGCTCCCGCGGCGCAAGCAGCCCCGGCAGCGCATTCCCACGAACATGACGCAGGCTGCACCTGCGGCGGGGACCACGATGACGGGTCCTGTACGTGCGAGGACGGGGAAGGGAACATGCTTGCCGAGGAGATCGCAATGACGATCCATGCGCTCTGCGAGCGGATCAATAACGAGAAAGATCCCAACCATATTCTTACGCTGATGACTGCGGTGAAGACCGGGTCGGAAGCGCTTGAGATCCTGTGCCGGCTGTAAGCCGGTACGGGTCATGCTTTTTTCACTTGTTTTTCGCTACCTGTGGTTCCGGTGCGGATGCCGTTTCTGGCTGTCGTACACTAATTTCGCATCCGACCCCCTGCACCTGCCTGCAACGGTTCCCTGTGGATGAATGCATATTTCATCGTCATAAAAATGCGGGAAGATCGATTGAACCGGGCAAATATTCTGCCAATGTATGCAGGGGGTTGGACAGATAATTAGTGCAAAAAACCGGCAGCCACTATCACAATCCTGCCACGGATCCGGGAAATGGGAGTGCATGTTTACCCCGAAGAAATCCGGAGACAGATATGCCGCCCGGGTAACAGGCCATCCGGTCCGTGGGCTGCTATTTTTGTGCCCGACCCCCTGCATCACCGGCAAGGATTTATCCGATCCGGTCAATTCCCCCTTACTGATATATGGAACGGCCGGGTCCCGACAGGAGATGCCGGACAAGACCGGCCGGGCATTCAGGAAAAAAAGGGAAGGAACAATCATGGCTCACTTCATACCCCGGCCGGGATGCAAGAGCGCGTATCACCGGCTGAAACATCCGATCGCGGATATCGGGACATTCGACCGGATTATCCAGACCCTGATCCTGGGCAATCCCCTTGGCTGCACCTCGTACCGCTCGGCACGAAAGAACCATCCCCCGACAGAAAAGGTCCGGGAGATGTATACGGCAAAGTTCGTGTACCTGAACGACAAGAAGAAGCGGATCGGTGCTGCCCTCGACCAGTACGATTCGGTCGGGGGATACCAGACCGGGATCGCGGCGGTCATCTCGAACGTGGCAAACAACCTCTCCCACCGGGGCACGGTACAGCACCTGCCGGATGACGATCTCTTCTCGGTCACGATCCGGTGCTGTGATCCCGGCGGCGAGGTGTACGCCCTGAGTCTTGCCCGGAACCGGATCACAGTCTCTTCGTATACGGACGATGCGATCCTAAAGAAGGTGGCGGCGTGGGTGGATACGGTGCCGGAGCTGGGGTAAACATCTGTTAAGGTTATGGTCGACTATAGGGAAAATTGCGATGCCCTGCCGCCGCCCCGAAGGGCGCCCCGCGGCGGCCTTAATTACCCGTTTTCCACAACCAGAAAAAATAATCTGCTCAATGAAGTGCGGAAGTGGGCGAGAAAAGACAAAGTTTAGTGGGTGAAATCTTTAATTGAGAATTCGGCTTCCAATAATGTTGTTTTTTTATTCCACAATTCTTTTCTCATTGACAAAACTGTATTGGCAAATGTCATTTCATTAGGGTTATCTAAAAATCGTTTAAGGGATCGAACGGTAGAATCGCCTGCAAAAATCCATGAATTAACCCATTCAGTTTGCAGTTCTCTTTTTAAATCGACTATGTTTTGAATATTCTGTTGATTTTTCTTAATTGAATCGAGTTCGTCAGGATTCAGGAAAGCATACATCAATAAAATTATGCATTTGTACCGAACCACTTTCAATTCATTTTCTTTACTCTCGCGTTCTTTTCTTTTTTCCCAAACGTAAGTTAAGTAAGTACCAATTATCCCACTAATCCCGAGCAGACCTAATATTGAAATGATTATTTCTTCATATGACACAAGCAAATCCTTCCACAGTTTACATTTATTCTATCTTTCCGTTAAGGATCGTCTAATATTTTGTCTATATTTGACTTTCAAGTATAATCTTCACTTTAACAATACGTTTACCCGTACTTCCTCCGGCACAACTCGAAGATCTTCCCCCCGGTCTTCTCCCCTATTCCCTTTACCGCAACGAGTTCTTCCAAGGAAGCATTCGCAATTCCCTGTATCGTGCCGAAATGTGCGAGCAGCAGCCGGGCGTTCTTCATCCCGATCTCGGGGAACGCCGAGACAATGTATTCCTGCTCTTCCTTTGCAGATGCAAACGACTTGTGGGGATGGAACTTGCGCTCGCCCCGCTCGCCCTCCTCGCGCTTTGCGATCACAAAGAGCATCTGGGCCGTGTCCTGCTCGTCCCGGGTGAAGAGAAGCGTGATTCCCATGTCGACCGTGAGCGCCGCGAGAACTCCCCGCAGGGCATTCGGGTTCATGTCCCGTTGCGTGTAGATATCGCCGCCCTCGATGATCATGACCGGCCGGGGGACCGCCTCGGAGAGCGCCTTTGCCTGCCCGAGCAGGTCCCGGTTGATGAGGGTATCGACAAAGTCACGGGCAGTCTTTCGCTCGACCGCGATCCTGTCGCCGATGACATAATCTCCCACCGGCAGGCGTTCGAGCCGGATCGCGGCGCCCATGCCGGAGAGAATCTCGACCACTTTCGAGGAGGTCTCGCGGTCGTCGATATGGATCGCCGGCCCCTGCGGGGTGAACTCATCGATGAGGGCCTGGTCGACGGCCACCGGTTTTGCGGGTTCGGATGAGTGGCCGGCAAGCTCCCGCATGCTCTTCTGCATCATGCGCTCCTTTGACTGGCTCACGTACCGGAAGACCTCGTCGGAGGTTCCTTTCGTGACAAGGACAACGACCCTTCCCGCGGCGGACCGGCCGGTCCGTCCTTTCCGCTGGATGGAGCGGATCTCTGAAGGGACCGCCTCGTAGAAGATCACGAGATCGGTTGAGGGGACATCAAGGCCCTCTTCACCGACCGATGTTGCGACCAGCACCTTGAACTCCCCGGCCCGGAACCGGGTAAGAGCAGCGATCTGCTTCTTCTGCGAGAGCCCTTTTTCCGCATCCTTTGTTGCCTGGCCTACGAACCGCTCGCAGGCGATCCCGTTTGCGTTCAGGTAATCGACCAGGAGCTGCACGGTATCCCGGAACGTGGCAAAGACAATGATCCGGCTCTCGGGATGGTTTTCCAGTTGTTCGCGGGCGAGATCGAGAACAATTGCCTGCTTGGGGTGCAGCTCGGCCTTCCACGTCTGGGACAGCTCAAAAAGCTCGCGGAAGACCGGGTCCCGGCTCAGCCGCTGGCTCGCCTTGCTCCCCCCGGCGCCCGAGCCTTCGGCAACGAGCTTTGCCACATAGCCCTTGAGCACCTCGCTCCCTTGTGATTCGGCAAGGGTTATGGCATGGCGGAGCTTCATGAGCTCGGCATAGACCGAGGCCGCGGCATAGCCGGCCTGGTCCCGGTTCTGGATCCTTTGCTGGATCTGGGCGTTGATGCCGGCGAGTTCCCGCATGGAAAGTTTCTCACGTTTCGGGACGGCAAACCCGACCGAGGCAAGGAGTGCGAGCCGGTTCTCAATGAGAGAGTTGATTGCATGGATGGCGGCCTTAAGATCGTTCGGGAGGGAGAGCGTAACGATCTCCACATCACGCTCGTGGACATAGGGCCGGACATCGTGGTCGTTCTCGGTCCGGTTCTCGACCTGCACGATGCCGAGGTTGGCACAGACCTCCTGCACCTTTGCCTGCGCACCGCCGGGCGATGCGGTCATGGCAAGGATGAGGGGCTTGTCAGCGGTTGCAAGGTAGCGCTGGGCAAGGAACACATAGGCATAGTTCCCAACCGCCCGGTGGCACTCGTCCACGATCATGAGCGTGACGTCCTTTAAGGTGTACCGTCCCGCGATCAGGTCGTTTTTTACCACCTGCGGGGTGGCAAAGATCACTTGCGAGCGCTCCCAGTCCGCCGTCCGCTCGGCCGGCGGGGCTTCGCCGGTAAACATCGCAAACGGCGGGGCATCGGACCCGGCCGGGCTTGTTGCGAGAAGGTATTTCTCGAAGAACCGGAGGTGCTGTTCCACGAGGGGTTTTGTCGGGGCAAGCATCAGGATCCGGCCTTTCTCATTGTAGAGCCGGGAGGCCGCGACAATGAGGGCAACTGCGGTCTTCCCGAGGCCGGTGGGGAGGATCACCATCGTGTTTGCATCCAGCGCCTTCATGGCAACCGCGAGCTGGTACTCCCGCGACTCGATGCTGTCGGGCCGGATGAGGGGATGGCTGATGCTGGACATAGTGGTTGATGAGATTTTGTTTCGCCGGGTAATATAGGGAATTGTGCGGAAAAGGGGATTTCTGAAATCCCCCTAATTCAGTTCACGGATTTGAAAATGCGAGTCTTCCCACCCCCTTCGGGGGTCGCTCGGGCGCCTCGTCGGGCCCTCTGCTCGGGCAGATTACCTTTTTTGGATATTGAAGGTAATTGAGGCCGCCGCGGGGGCGCCCCGTCGGGGGCGGCGGCTGGCATCGTAATTTTTAGAAAACAAGAATCAATTGAAGAATTGCAATATGAAAAAAGATTAAAAATTATCCCAGTTCCGCGAACTTCTTCTCGCCCCGTACAAGCGCACCGAGCGTCTCCGGGATCGTATCGATAGCGATCCGGACCTGCTTCATGCTGTCCCGGTCCCTGAGGGTAACAGTGTGCTGCTCCTTTGAATCGTAATCGACCGTGATCGCAAAAGGCGTCCCGATCTCGTCCTGCCTGCGGTACCGGCGGCCGATGGCACCGGAATCGTCGTATTCGGCAAGGATGCCGCGCTTCTGGAGCGAGGTCGTGATCTCCTCTGCGATGGTGTCGAGGTCGTCCCTGGCCATGAGCGGGAAGACCGCGACCTGGACCGGGGCAACCTGCGGGGAGAACCGGAGCACCGTGCGCTTCTCGCCATCCGCGGTGTCCTCGTCGTACGCCTGTTCGAGCACGGCATAGCACATCCGGTCGATACCGTACGAGGGCTCGATCACATGGGGCATGATCTCCTCGCCACGGACATCCACAACCTCGTCCCTGACCTCGAAGAGATCTGCGGGGATGTGGATCGTCTCGCCGTCAACGGTTACATCGGCGCCTTCGGGAGTCGGGTTTGCAGTTTCAAGGGCGGTAAAGATCGCTTTTGCCTTCTGCCGGTACTGCTTGCCAAGCACCCCCATGTTCGGGATGATCCGCCGGCGTTCGACTTTTTTGGGCTGATCGTACTGGATGAAGACCGTCATCGACGTGCCGCTCTGCTTCCCGTGCGCATTGAGGTCGTAGTTGGTCCGGTCGGCAATCCCTACTGTCTCGACCCAGCCGAAACGCTCGGAGTGGACCTCCGCGTCCCAGCAGTCGGTTGCATAGTGCGCCCGCTCGTCGGGGAGATGCTGGCGGAACCGGAGCCGGTCCGGCTTGATACCGACCGTGACCAGCAGTTCGTGGGTAAGGGCCACGTAGTAGGCAACGTACTCGTTTGCGATGATGCCCTTGTCCACCGCTTCCCGCATCGACATCTCAACCGCCGACTCGCACTTCTGCTGGTGGACATAGGTGAGAAGGGGCATCCGGTACTCTGCATACCGTTTGAATGACGGGTGGTGGTTCTTCTCATTCGGGTGGACGAATATCTCGGCCTCGGCCTGGGTGAACTCTCTGAGCCGGATCATGCCCTGCCTGGGCGAGATCTCGTTCCGGTAGGACTTCCCGATCTGAACGGCGCCAAAGGGCAGCTTGTCGCGGTAGAACCGCAGGAGCCGGGTAAAGTCCACGAACATCCCCTGCGCCGTCTCGGGGCGGAGGTACCCGACCCGCTGGGAACCGGGGCCGATCGTTGTCTGGAACATGAGGTTGAAGTTGTACACCTCGACGTTCCCGAGTATCTCTCCGCAGGCCGGGCACTTGCACGAGGCTATCGCGGCAGAGAGGGTTGCATTGTCCATGGTTGCGGCATTTGCGACACCGCCGCCGTCGGCCACATGGTCGGCCCGCAGGTATTCATTGCAGTGCGGGCACTGGCACATCTTGTCTGAGAAGCCCTTCACATGCCCGGAGGCGATAAAAACTGCCTCCTGTGCAATCGTCGGGCACTCGATCTCGTAGTACCCTTCCTGGACCACATAGAAATGCCGCCAGATATTCTCGATCCGCCGCTTCATCATGGCGCCGAGCGGGCCGTAATCGATAAAACCGGCCACCGCTCCGTAGCATTCGGACGTCGGCCAGATGAAACCCCGTCGCTTGGCAAGGTCCATGACATTCTCAAAAACATCGCTCATGGTAATCACGGGAAATTAGGATAATCTCGTATTACACGTTTGTACGACTCCCGACAAAAAGGCTCGTGTCCGGTACAGGAGCATGCTGCCCGTGAAGAGTCCCGTTCTTGCGCGATTTCTTGAAAGTTAAGTGGATCTGATGGTACCGGGTTATGCAGGATTCCTGCGGGAAATACTGGGTTAAGGAATGGCAATCCAGAACCAAATAAAAGGTTTCTGGTCAAAAGAAGCGTAAAGATAGGATTAAATAGTACACCGGGTATTGTATATCCTAATCCCAAAACGGGGTTTGCAATGACGGAAGAGAAACGGAAATCACAGCTGCTGGAACTCTTCAGCACCATGTCCGGCAAGACAAAGATTGTCGAGCCGATGAAAAACATTCATGGCACCCTCAGGGATAGCGATGCAATCGAACGCGAGGTCGCGCTGGTGATGCGTGAGATCATCGAACAGGGGATCTTCAAGACTTCGCTCAAGCCGATCCAGCTCGCAAAGCTCGTTACCTCATTCTACGCCGGCAAGAACGACACCGAGATCGCACGCGAACTCGGTGACGAGAAACTGAGCAAGACGGTCGCCCGTGCACGGGTACGGCTCAAGCTCTTCCGTGAGCTCGACTTCAAGATGCCTTTTGACAAGGCAAAGATGGAGGAACTTGTCGAGTCCGGAAAAACAATGAAGGAAGTTTCCGATGAACTCGGGGTCAGTCCGTCAACCCTCCGTGAATACCGGCATGTGATCGAGGAACAGGAAGACCCGACCATCGACCCCTATATTGCCCGTATCCGCGACGTGATGGAGGATCGCGACCTCTCCGAGCAGATGACCCGGAGCGCGACCGCGGACAACCTGGGCGAGTCCATCGATATTACCGAAGCAGAGCTTATCGACGTCACCTGAAGGTGACGGCCTGCTGGTCCTTTTTTAATTCCTTACTCAACCTCCGTATTGGCAAGTGCCAGATAACCTCCCGCAAAAATTACATCCCTTCGCATCCACTATCTGCATACATGCAGCTTACCTGGCTCGGGCATTCATGTGTCCTGCTTACCGGTTCAAAAAAAGTGCTGGTAGACCCGTTTATCCGCGACGGCAGTGTGAAGGGAACTGACCCGGATATCGTGGCCATTACCCACGGGCATGCGGACCATCTCGGCGAAGCGGTCGCGTTGAAGAAGAAGACGGTGGCTGTCAGTGAGGTTGCATACTATCTCAAGGCAAAGGGAGTGCAGGCCGAGAGTATGAACATCGGCGGAACGCTTGAACTTGACAGTGTATCCTTTACCATGACACCGGCCGTCCACTCGTCACGGATCGAGGACGATTCCGGTTCGTATGACGGGGGTGCTGCCGCGGGTTTTGTCATCACCATGGATGGCGTCAGCGTTTACCACGCCGGGGACACTGCGCTCTTCTCAGATATGAAACTGATCGGGGAACTGTATCACCCCGCTATCGCGCTCCTTCCCATTGGCGGGAGATACACCATGGGGCCGGCAGAGGCGATGATGGCAGCGCAGTTTGTCGGGGCAAAAACGGTTGTCCCGATCCATTACAATACCTGGGACCGGATAGCTGCCGATCATGTCCCGTTCAAAAAAGCCCTCGAACGGACCGCCGATATCTCGGTCAGGATCCTGAAACCCGGCGAAAGCATGGAATGTTCGCCGGTACAGTAACTGTTTTTTTCAGATATTCGGGCCACGGAAGATTTGCTGCGAACTCCCGTTCCGGGATGTGAATGACGGTATCTGGTCTCCTCTTTTTCCCGGACAAACTAAAAAAGACGCCGACAGGCTTTCCCTGCAACCGTTTGAGGAAGTATTTAACGTTTCAGGGTAAGATCCCTTCCAGTCACCATGAAGCCACCTCACTCCCCGTCCCGCCGGGATCCTCGCCAGAACTCTTCTCCCCGCCATATCCACGATGTCAATTTAAAAACCATTGCCTGGCACGCAATGGAAAAATACGGCTTTGTGCCCCGGTTTCCCCCCGCAGTGATGGACCAGGTGGGCCCGATACAGGAGCAGAAGTTTTACGAGGTCCCTGCCGGCACAGAGGATCTGCGCAGCCTCCTGTGGTCTTCCATCGACAACCACGATTCCCGCGACCTCGACCAGCTGGAGTACTGCGAGCGCTGTGCCGATGGGGGCATTCTCGTCAAGGTCGCCATCGCTGACGTCGATTCCCTGGTCCGCCGCCAGACCCCGGCAGACGAGTACGCCGGCCACAACGGGACAACGATCTATACCGGTGTCCTCACCTTCCCGATGCTGCCGGAGAAACTCTCTTACGGCATCACCTCGCTCCTGCCGGACCGGGACCGGCTTTCTGTTGTCATCGAGTTTATCGTGCGGCCTGACGGGAGTTTTGTCCCACAGCGGATCTTTCCCTCCCTTGTCTGCAACCGGGCAAAACTGGTGTACGAAGTGATCGGGGCATGGTTCGACGGGACTGCCCCGGTGCCGGAGGGTGTCCGGTCCCTTGAAGGACTGGAAGCGCAGCTCCAGCTCCAGAACGAGGCGGCAGGATTGCTGCGGACGTACCGGAGGGCGCAGGGGGCGCTCGAACTGGACACCCTTGAGGCTGAAGTGGTCATGGAAAACGATGAAGTTCGCGGCCTTGTCACCCACAAGCATAACCCGGCACGGGGCCTCATTGAGGAGTTCATGGTCGCCGCGAACGGGACCATGGTGGCCCAGCTGGGTAAAGCCGGTCTTCCCATGATACAACGGGTGGTAAAGACCCCGCGGGACTGGGCAGGGATGGTGCTTGTCGCAGCAACGGTTGGGGAGACACTCCCCGAGGTTCCGGATGCCCGGGCGCTGGCGCAGTTCCTCACCAAACAGAAGGCCGCAGACCCCCTTCATTTCCCCGACCTGTCGCTCACGGTCGTCAAGCTCATGGGGCCGGGCGAATACGTCCTGCTCGAACCCGGGGAGACTCCCACGGGGCATTTTGCCCTTGCTGTCGTCGATTACACGCACGCAACGGCACCGAACCGCCGGTACGTGGATATCATCAACCAGCGGATGATAAAAGCGGTCTTCCATAACCAGCCCTGCCCGTACAGCCCCGCCGAGCTGCGTGACCGGGCACTCTGGCTGTCCGATCGGGAGAAGGCATCCAAAAAGGTAAAACGGTTCATGAGAAAGTCGGTCGCCGCTGTGCTCCTTGCAGATAGTATCGGGAAGAACTTCGACGCGCTCGTGACCGGTGCTGCAGATAAGGGGACCTATGTCCGGCTTCTCGATCCCCCTGCAGAGGGACGCGTGACCCGGGGCGAGAGGGGTCTTTTTGTCGGCCAGAAGGTCCGGGTCCGGCTCCTTGCAACCGATCCGTACAACGGCTATATCGACTTCGAGTGCATTGGCAGGGAAAAGATGGGATAAGGCTCGTGGGATTTGTCCCGGAAGAATCCTGCTTTTTTTAAAAACAGCGTTTTTGTAAAAAAAAGATCAGAGGTCCCCGCCGCGGTACCGTCCTCTGCCGCCACCGCGTCCGCCGCGGACATGGAGAAGGACCGCAAGGATGACCACGACGAGGATAACGCCGCCGATCAAGGGTAAAATCCACGACGGCCCGGTCCCTGCCGCTGCCGCTGCGGTTGCTGTCACGACCGGGGTTGTCGTGTACTGTACCGATGTTGTCATTTCGGAGGTTTCAGCCAGGGTTGTCGGGATTTGCGTCGGGGTTGCCGTGGCTGCCGGTGCTGAGACCGTGATATAGCCCGGCATCACGGACACGTTTCTCCCGCCCGAATTGACGGCAGTCAGGGATACTGAGTAGGTGCCTGCCGAGGTATAGGTGTGGGAGGGGTTTTCTTCCGTGTTTAAGATTCCGTCGCCGAATGCCCACTGCCAGCCGCTGGGTGCATTGGTCGAGGTGTCGGTGAACCGGACCGTGAGCGGGGCGGTTCCTGATCGGACATCCGCGGTAAAGGAGGCCGCCGGTACCGGTACCGCATTGCTGACCGTGATATACCCGCTTTGTGTCGTGGTATTACTGCCGGCAGAATTGGAGGCACCGAGCGATACTGCATAGGTCCCGAGAGTCGTATAGGTGTATATCGGGTTCTGGAGCGTCGAGGTGCCGCCGTCACCGAATGTCCAGTACCACCCGGTTGGGGTATTATTGGAGGTATCGGTGAACTGGACCGTGAGTGGTTTTATCCCTGAGGTTACATTCGAGGTAAAGGAAGCAATCGGAACCGAGGCAGTTACGGTGATGTAGCCCGACTGAGAGACCGTATTGCTTCCCTGTGAATTCGTAGCGGTAAGGGTGACTGTGTAGCTCCCCGGTACCGTGTAGGTATGGGTCGGGTTAGGAAGCGTGGATGTACCTCCGTCACCAAACGACCAGGTCCACGCTGACGGTGAGTTGGTTGAAGCGTCCATGAACTGGACATCGAGAGGCGAACCTCCTGAGGTTTTAGTGGCCTTAAAGATCGCTGTCGGAGGATCGGTTGCCCTGTTTACGGTGATATAGGCAGTCTTCGATATCGTGTTGCTGCCGGCCGAGTTGGTGGCGGTAAGGGTGACCGTGTATGTCCCATCCGCGGTATAGGTGTGAACAGGATCCGGCCCGGTTGTGGTACTGCCGTCCCCGAACGACCACACCCATGAGGTAGGTGAGTTGGTCGAAGTATCGATGAACTGGATCGAAAGCGGGGCTGTTCCCCCGGTTACATTGGTGGCAAAGGAGACCGTGGGGACCGATGCCTGTTTTAACGCAGTAATATACCCGGTTTTCGTGAGCGTGTCCGACCCGGCGGTATTTTTCGCAATAAGGGTTACGGTATACGAACCCGAGGTGGTATACGTATGAACCGGGTTCTGGACATAAGCGGTCCCGCCATCCCCAAACAGCCAGGTCCACCCGGTGGGAGAATTCAGCGAGGAGTCCATGAACTGGACGGAAAACGGCGTCCCTCCCGACGTGCTGTTGGTAATGAACGATGCAACAGGTTTATCGGCAGAGACCGGCCCGGCCAGGAAGACCAGCAGGCAGAGGATCAGGCCTCCCAGAAAAACTGATCGGTCCTTCATACCGGCTCTCCTGCGGTTTTTCTACCCGTGAATGCGAAACAACAGGAAGACTGCATACTATCACTCTTTATAGTACCATTGCTTTTATCTGCTGTTATTAATGTTTGCCTGATATATCGGGAGCAGGCACGAAATCAGCTACACCCCCTCATCTGCCCGGTGGTCACTCTTTCCGGTATACGGCAGACTCTGCGAGTTTTTTCCAGTAGGTATCGCAGGAAGAAGTGCAGTAGCCCCCTGTAGAGATCTGGTCCGGATCAAACGAGGAGAGGGCTGTTTTTATGGCACCCTCATCCGGATCGACAATAACAATACGGCGTATATCGTACTCCCCGGTGAGAGAAATGATTTCGCCAAGCAGGGAGGGGGGGACGGCTACCTCACGCTGGTGCTCTATCACTATTTCCAGATCCCCTGCGGAGGCATTCACAACAAAGAAAAAAACATTTTTTCCGGCGAGTGCGGCAACTTCGCTTTCAGGGACTTTTTCCCCGATGAGGACATGCCCGCCCGTTCCGGCGTCCCGCATGTTCCGCATCATTCTTTGGTAAGCCCTGGCAAGAGCATCCTGCCATTCCTCTTCATCGCCATAGTACGCATCGGTGACCCCGAGCGCTGACGGGGCGGGGAGGGCACACCAGATATTTTTTTTCCGGACCGCAAGCAGGGCTGCATCCTCTGAGAGAGCAGTACCCTCCGTATCAATCTCGCCGGTTGCGGTGTCCTGTTTTTTGTTTAACCCGGTGAGTTGTCCGAGAACCCGGTCCCGGCAGAAAAGACCGCCGGCACAGGGAGTTGTAATGCCGGCCGCAAGCTGGGGAGCAAGCGATACATCCAACTGGTACGCGTGAAGGTCGGCAGCGGTCCCCCGGTGCTCTGCGATCCAGCCGGCGAGCGCGGCCACATCCGGCACATCGGGTTCCGCACCAAATGCCCGTGTCGGAAGCGGAACGATCTTTGCCATGGTACAGGAATTATTACGTATCAGATGCTAAAAAGTACCTAGAATGACAAAACCACCGCTGCTGGTTACCTGCGGGCTCCCGTACACCAACGGGCCCTGCCATCTCGGGCATCTGCGAACGTACGTCCCCGCCGACTGTTACGTCCGCTATATGCGGCGGACGGGTGAAGAGGTCGTGTTTGTCTCGGGCTCGGACAACCACGGGACGCCGATCGTGGTCTCGGCTGAAGAGCAGGGGATCTCCCCGCGGGCGCTTTCCGAGCGGTACCACAAACACTTCGATGAAACCTTCAAACGGATCGGGGTCAACTTTGATTATTTCGGCATGACCGACGACCCGGCAAACCACCACCGTACCCAGGAGATCATGAACCGGCTGGTAAAAAACGGCTACGTGTACAAGCAGGTCGTCCACCAGGCGTACTGCCCGAAGTGCAAGAGGTTCCTCCCGGACCGGTATGTGGAAGGCACCTGTCCCTACTGCGGCAAGCAGGCCCGGGGGGACGAGTGCGACCAGGGCTGCGGCAAGCACCTTGAGCCCGGCGAGATCAAGGACCCGGTCTGCAAGGTCTGCGGGACAAAGGCGGAGTTCCGCGATCAGGAGCATTATTTCTTCAGACTGTCCGCGTTCAAGGACTACCTGCTCCCCTATCTCGACCAGCTCAAAGGCACGAGCAATGCAAAGAACTATGCCATCGGCTGGATCAAGGACGAGCTCCACGACTGGTGCATCACCCGGACCCTCGAATGGGGTGTGAAGTTCCCCGGCCGCGACGATCTCGTGGTCTATGTCTGGGTCGATGCCCCGATCGGGTACATCGCGTTCACGGAAGAATGGGCAGAAAAGACCGGGAACGACTGGAAGAAGTATTGGTGCGGGGAAAACCGGGTCACGCATTTTATCGGCGGCGACATCATCTATCACCACTGCATCTTCTGGCCGGGGATCCTCCACGGTGCCGGGTATGGTGAGCCGTATGCAGTCGTCGCAAGCGGGATGGTAAAAGTCGACGACCACAAGTTCTCGAAGTCCCGGGGTTACGTGGTCTGGACCAACGACGATTATCTTGACAAAGGCCTTCCCGCGGATTACCTGCGGTACTACTTGCTCGCCTATACGAGTCACACCAAGGAACTCAACTTCTCGTGGAAGGTCTTTGGCGAGCGGATCAACAACGAGGTCGTCAACATCCTCGGGAACTTCATGTACCGGACGCTCTTCTTTGCGCACAAGGAGTTTGGCGGTGTCCCGGGCGGGACCGTTGATCCGGCGATCCTTGCCGAGATCGAGAAGTGCCAGAAAAGTGTTGACGACCAGATGCAGGCCTACGAGTTCAAGGGAGCGGTCGACACGGTGATGGCGCTTGCTGCGTTCGGGAACACCTACATACAGACAAATGCACCGTGGAAACTGATCAAGACCGACCGGGCTGCAGCGGCACAGGTGATCAAAAACAGCTGCCAGGTTGCAAAGGCACTTGCGCTCTTGATCGAGCCGGTAATGCCGCAGAAAGCACAGGAGTGCTGGGCGCAGCTCGGGTATACCGACAAGGTTTCAGCCCACCGTATCGATGAAGGAACGGAGATCCTGCCCGAAAGGCAGATCCCCGTCCCGGCCCCGCTCTTTGCAAAGCTGGAAGAGGAGCAGATCGCAGAGCTGGATGCACTACTCCAGCAGCGAGTCCGCGAAGCCAATAAGAAGATGGAGAAGACACCGATGATATCAATCGAGGATTTCAGTAACGTCGAGATGAAGACCGGAAAAGTGCTCGCAGCCGAGAATATCCCCAAATCGAGCAAGCTCTTAAAACTCCAGGTGGATGTCGGGGGAGAGACCCGGCAGATCGTGAGCGGGATTGCACAGTTCTACAAACCTGAAGAGCTGGTGGGAAAGGATGTCGTGGTGCTGACAAACCTTGCCCCGGCAAAGATCTTTGGCGTGGAAAGCAACGGCATGATCCTTGCGGCCGGGGATGCAGCCTCGCTGCTCACGCCGTTAAAACCGGTCGAACCGGGCACAAAGATCCGGTAACGGTTACCGGCATTTTTTCCTTTTTTATAATCCCCGGAAATGCTCTTTTGGAACAAGGATTACGAACCTCAGGCCTTTTCCCGGTTCGCCGGTCTCGGTAATCGTAATCCCGGTAAAGCTGAGCAGCTCGCGGGCTAAAAAGAGGCTTGCGGTATTTTCCCTGCTGTACCCAAACTCGAATATCCGTTCTTTTTCCTCAACGGGGATGCCCATGCAGTTGTCTTCGTAGACAAGGGCAAGGGAATCTCCCTGGAGGTGGGCACCGAGGCGTATCTTTGAAAATTCGGGCCCGCCGAGACGGAACGAGAGGGAAAGGAGACTCAAGAAGATCCGGGGGAGGAGGTGATCGGCAAGGATCTCCACCGGGCCGGTCCCGCAGGAGATATCAACGGTGGTCTGCCCGGGCAGCATCCGGACTGCCTTGTCGAATGCCCGGTCAACCGGCTGCCAGACCGGCGATACCATGGTCCGGGGATCCTGGTTCCCCCGTTCGTACGCGATCTGGTTCTTGATGGCCTCCACGGACCCGAGGGTCTTTGCAAAAAAGATCTCCATCTCGTCCTGCGTTGCCTTGAGCTGGGCCCGTTCGAGGTGGGTCATAATCACGGCAAGCTGTTCGAGGATATCGCTCCGCGTGATGCTGAAGAGGAGATCCCGCTTGAGCTTGGTTGCCTCGTCGGTCACGTCCTCGGCAATACCGAGGAGGTACCGCACCGATTTTGTGGAATCGGGGATCGGGACGATGATCATGTGGATGATGCGTTCTCCTTTCGTCTTTGTCGTTACTTTTGAGTACCTGAGTTCCACCCGGGTGCCAAGCGCTTCCCGGTCTTCTTTTTTTATCCGGTCCGCCATGGGGCCCGGGAAGAGTTCCTCGTCGGTCTTCCCGATCACCTCGTCCGCCGGCCGTTCAAAGATCTCCTCGCTTGCCCGGTTCCAGAAAAAATACCTGCCGGTATCGGTCCGTTTTATAAAGACCGCAACCGGTATCTGGGTCATGAGGTCGTTCTGGAAGATCTCATCGTCCTTGAGGGATTTTGTCGCGGCTTTTAAGGAGTCCACCATCGTGTTGATCCCTTTTTCCAGGGTCTGGAACTCCCGGGCACTGGTCGTACCGATACGGTGGTCGAAATCCCCGCCGGCAATACTATCTACATCGCGTGCGATCTTGGCTATGGGGCGGGTCATCCTCCGGGAGAGGAAAAACGCGATAATACATCCTACAAAGATCGCAAAACTCCCGAACACCAGGTGAATGAAGACAAGGTTGTTGAGCGCCTCCTGGATGCGCCCGGAGTTATACCGCAACTCAACGATCCTGCTCAGGTCGGACCCGTACCGGGGGTTCTTGAGATCGACAAACAGGTACCTGACCTTTGTGTGATCTGCCGGATCGATGCTCTCAAGGGTCTGTCGCGATGCGATCACCCGCTGGAGGTTATCCTCGGTCCAGTTGTCCGGCAGGCTTGCATCGTCTGTCCGGTGTCCGGTCACATCGTAAACGTGGAACGTGTCGATATACGGATTCACCGCTACGATATCTGCGATGTTCTTCTCATCGTCAAGCTTTGAATTAACCTCACTAAATGAGGGGGTGGAATACCCTATCTCCAGTACATACCGGTGATCGGGCGTGGGTTCGTATGCGTACTTGCGGTACTTGCCGGTGCCCAGCATCTCGTGCACGACACGATCCGGGAAGAATCCTTCGGACTGGCGGATCTTCGTCAGGTAATCGTAGAAATAGGGGACGTTCCTGAAATCCAGTCCTATCTCCGAGGGGTAACTCGAATAGACGATCACCCCGGACTCATTGATGACATCGACATCGTATCCCTCGCCAAGGGTCTCTTTTACTCTGGAAAGATCCATTGCTGCCGGATCGTGGCCGGACCGGTTATATTCTGCAAAAAAGGTGGTAAATCCCCTGAGCATCTGCTGGTTAAGCTGCTCGTCCATCACACTCGTTGTTGTATCGGTCTGCCGCAGTGCAGCCCCGATACTCTGTTCCGACTGTATCTCCAGGTTCAGGGACTCCTGGTCAAAACTGTTCTTGAGCGTGATATAGTTATACACCGTCATGAGCCCGACAAGGCAGATGACCAGCAGTACCATGGAGATAAGGAGGGTATAGGAGAAGGAACGGCTTTTATTGAAATGAAAATCTCTTATCCCCAACGGTCATCCCTCTCTTTCAGGTAGTGTTTCCCGAGATCCTGCAAAGGATTACGCCGGGCATATATCCCCTCTCGAGTTGTTTTGAGGGATCTGACCGGGCTGACCTATAATTATTTTCATTTGATTGCCGAAAACGGCAAAGCCTTCGGTATTATCCTTCAGTAACCTTATTGCAGTGCTTCGCGGAGAACATTCTTTACTTCTTCGTCCTGCTCGGAAGAAAGCGCAGCCTCCAGCGCACGGTGTCCCCGTTCTCCCCCTATCGCGGAGAGGGCCCGTGCGGTCATCATCCGCACCACACGGTTTTCATCGGCAAGGAGAATGATTAACGGTTCGATGGCGCGGGAGTCCCCGAGCATCATAAGCCCCTTTGCCGCCATGTAACGGACATGGTCGCGTTTGTCGTTTAACCCCCGGATAAGGGGCATAAGGACCTCTTCGTCGGCAAGTTTTCCGAGGGCCTCGGCAGCACGGTACCGTGCCTCCCATTTGGGATCTTTTGCCAGGGCATCGGTCAGGGGAGTGATCGCGGATCTCCCGGAGTCCACGAGCGAGAGCATGGCCTGCTCCCGCACGGTTTTTTCCGGATCGGCAAGCGCTTCGACCAGGGGCCGCAGGGCCAGGGGATCGCCGGATTTTCCGAGGAGATAGACGGCATATCTCCGGATAGCCGGATCTGCGTCTGAATGGAACGTCTGTACCAGCATATCGGTACCCTGGCGATCCAGGGTCTCTGCACCCTTCGGGGGGATAGGTTTGCCTTCAGCCATGGTATTCTCTTCTTAACCTATGTTCTGGCGTCGGACATATAAACTCCGCTGAACCGGTCATGGTCTCGCCGGCCAGGGACACTGCCCGTTAGGGAGGATGCGGACAATCCCGCCTGCCCCGCGATGATGGCTCTACCATGATTTAGGGGGACCGGGGATCTAAAAAAAGGCAAAATAAAAAAAGTACCGGGGGATTCCCCGGTATCTCGTGCGATTAACGAGGGGTCTATTTTGCAGTTGTTTTTGCTGCGGTCACGTTTGCCGTAGCGCTTGTCGTTGTTTTTACCGTAGTGTTCGTGGCAGCCGCAACCGTCGTTGTTACGGCGGCACTGTTGCCCCCGCTGACCACCGGCTGCTGTGCAACGCCGGTAACGGTATCCACGGAGAGGGTTACCTGGCCGTTTGCCGCAGTGGAGGTCCCGGTTGTCAGTGCTTTGCCGTTCTTGTAGATCGTGACGGTAAGTCCGTGGCTGGAGCCGTCCTGTTTCCCGAACGATGCAGAGACCGGTCCGGTTGCATTCACCACTTCCATGATGCGTTCGCCGGAGTTCGTGGCCTTGAACGTCTCGTTTGCCGTTCCATAGGTACCCTTCCATCCGCCGATATAGTTTACATAGACAAATACGCCGCTCTGGGGGACTGAAACCGGTGTCAGCGTTGCAGCAACGACACCGGCCGCAGATCCTGCTGATGACGTGGTTTTTGCGGTAACGGTTGCCGTTGCTGCGGCGCCGCTGGATCCGCTACTCGTCGATCCATGGAAGAGGCCGGTGAGCAGTCCCGTCTTTGGTAGGACAACTACTGCCCCGACGACAACGACAAGGAGCACGATAACAACGCCGGCAATAAGAAGGATCTTCTTCTTATTGGACGGCTTTTTGGGAGCGGGCGGTTTTGCGGACGTCTGGACAAGCGGAGTCGGCGGCAGGTCTTTTGGGGAGAAGAGTTTGGGCATAAACCGTCTCTTCTCCTTCTTTGCCGGTGCCGGGGCAGCATGCGCCGCCGGCGTGGCCGGGGGAGCAGCAACCGGCGTCGGGGCGGTGTATGGCCGGGCGGGCGGTGCCTGCGGAGGGGTGCGGAGGGGATCCCGCGGTGCCGAGACGGTCGATCTCTCCATCAGCGGTTCAACGGACTGCATCTCCCGCTCGACCGGACGCGCTTTCTGTACTGCCGCAGGTGCCGGGGCCGCGGCAGGTGCGGTTTCCCCGGGCCTCATGATACGTGTCCCGCACTTGTTGCAGAAGGCCGAATTCTCCGGTACCTTCGTGCCGCATTTGGTACAATAGGTTCCAAGGATAGTCTCCTGGGGAGCAGGTGCGGGTTCGGGAGCGGGCATGGCCGTCGGGGGTTCGGCACGGGGCTGTGCGGGGGCGGGGTAGCCGGAAGGGGCGTACGCGCCCGGGGCCCCGTACTGCGGGGGAATGCTCCTGACCGGTGCCGGTTGCGCCACCGGTTCAAACGACGGCCCTCCGAGGTGCGCCTCGATCTGGCGGACCCATTCGTCGCGTTCCTTTGCCCGGTTCCCTCCCCCTTCACGGGAGAAGGTGAGCACCATCTGCCGGGCCCCGCCGGTCCTTGTGATCACGCCGAGGGCGATCACCTGGTCCCGGATAGCATTCTCCCCGGGTTCTACGGACTGGATGGTGGAAAGCGGGATCTCCTTTGGGGGGAGGACCCCCTTGATCCGGTCCACCAGGATGATGCGCCGGGTGGTCAGGATCCCCTCAAAGGAGATCGATTTTACATGGACTCCCTGAGTCCGGATAAGTATCTGCTCGTCGCCTTGTAACGCTGGATCGTCCATACTTATGACTTCCTTTTTCCTCGTATCGGGTTAAGCGCGGGAAATCTGCCGTGATAGATATTTGCACCAGTAAGAAGATTACCTTTGTGGCATTGTTTTACCGTGTCACCGCCATGGATTCCGAAAGTGCGCCGTGGCGATCGAGCACGTCTTTGAGTGTCTTTGAAGCAAGCAGTTCCCTCATAATCGTAGACGAGAGGGCAACCCCGCACTCTTTTGCCAGCGGATCGTCCGAAGAACACGTGGACAGTTCGCCGGATAACGCCCAGTCGAAGATCTCCTTTATGATATGGTTCTGGATAAATGTCAGTTCGGTCATCATCTGCGGCCCGGGCAGGCGTGCAGCGGCAAACGTAAGCCGGATCACATCTTCAAGGGGGTGGGTGTCCCCTTCAACAAAAAGCCTGAGAATACATGCAACCTCGAACTTCTCGTTCTCCACTTTTTTGATTGCAGAATGTTCGATACTCAGCTTCTGTACTCTTCCTACGGGGATCAGGTGAATATGGTGATCCACGTCAAGCATTGCGATACTGCCGGCCGGCATGTAACAGACCTTCTTTAGGAGGAGATGGAGCTGTCTCGGTTAAAGTGTTTCTGCACGGATCCCGCTGACATAACCGGCCCGGATGTTTTTTTAATCTCCCTGCCCGTGCGAGAAACAATTTACCGTACTACTTATCAACCGTAGGATATGCATACCGGAGCAGGTCTTCTCTGTGTGGTCCTTGCGGCAGCCCTTGCCAGTGCAGGATGTCTCTCGGCCATCTTTCCCGATCCGGTCGCCCCGACGCCGGAGATCACCGCCGCACCTTCCCCGGTGCCCACAACAAACAGCCCTGTTGCGACCGTAAGGGCCTCTGATATGGCCCTCGAACCCGCCGATATGCCGGCAGACTATATCCTCAAGGAACGCTCCGACCTTACCTACCGCGAGACAGAACAGGTACTGCGCGACCTGGGATGGCGGGACGGGTACCAGGTCACCTATTACCGGATGAACAAGGCAAAGGACGACCTGACCGGGTTCCGGCAGGTGATTGGCATTTATGCCCGGGAAAACATGAACCTGGTGTATAACGTAAAAAAGGATGCCGTCGTCGCGGGAACCGGTTCCGGGGAGACGATCTACGAGCTCCCCTGCCCGAATCTGGGCGAGCACACCTATGCCTTCCGGAAACCCACGGCCGATCCGTTCTCCTCGACGTATACGATCATCTTTACCAAAAAGAACGTGTACGAGGAACTGACCATGGGGGGAACGACTACGGATTACGAGACTCTCAAGGCACTTGCCCGGTCCGCGGCGGATAAGATCCATTAACCGACGCTTTTTTTACCCCTGATAGAAAACCGGATACATAAAAGGGAACGGCGTTTGCCGGTTTACCGTTACACCCGGCGTTCGCTTATAGTATCCCGCAGAGGATCAGATGGTGTTTACCTGCCGGCAGTGCGGAACATGCTGCATGCATCTTGGGGATTATATCGTCATCGAGCGCCAGACCGGGCCTTTTACGTTTGCCTGCGAATCCGTCTCGACCGGGACGCCGTTTACCGCGTGCATCGATGAGGACAAGCGTGAGATCTTCTCGGATCACACGTTTCCCGACGCGCACCCGCATGCCTGCCGGTTCCTCCGTCCCGATGGCAGCCTTTTGAGGTGCACCATCCACCGCGACAGTCCTGCCCAGTGCAAGTTCTACCGGTGCGTGGTCATGCGGATCGCCGATACGAAAGGGAATCCCCGGGGAACGGTCACCGGGACCCTGAACCTGCACTCGGACGACGCAGACCTCAAGGCACTCTGGGAGGCTGCGGAAAAAGAGATCCCCGAATCGTGCCCGGATGCAGAGGAGCGCCGTGCGGAGTACCTGGAAAGGCACGGGTACCGGGTCACCTGAAAACCAGGATGTCCTGCAGGAGAACCCGGCGCACGGTCAGGTATCTATAAAAAAAGAGAACCGCTATTACTGGAACGTAAGAAAGTTCCGGGCTCTTCCTCTGCGCTACAATCCGTTGCTGGGGCCGTGCCCGAGGGGTCCGTAACCTACTGGCATGATAGAACAGGAACAACCAGGGGTCTCTGCGGAGGAGTGCTGCAGGAAAGGCCAAATCGACAGCAGGGAGGGACGGCACGAGGACGCACTCGCGTCGTATGCCCAAGCCCTTGCCATAAACCCCCGTTCCGCATCTGCCCTGACGGGAATGGGATTTGCGCTCGGGAAACTGGGAAGGTACGAGGAGGAGATAGCCTGCTGCGACAAGGCCCTCGAACTCGATCCCGCATGTACCGGGGCCTGGACCACGAAGGGATTTGCCCTGGGAAAACTCAAGCGGTTCGAGGAGAAGATTGCATGCTGCGACCGGGCGCTGGCCCTCGATCCGGAAGATGCTGCTGCCTGGAACAGCAGGGGCGTGGCTCTGGGGATGCTGGGGAGATATGCAGAAGAGGTGGAGTGCTGCGAGCGTGCCCTTTCCCTGCGGGGAAAGTACCTGTCGGCATGGGTGAACAAGGGGTACGCTCTCGGGAAACTTAAGCGGTACGAGGAAGAGGTGGCCTGTTATGACCGGGCACTAAAGATCTTCCCGTTTTACCTCTCCGCCCACCTCAACAAAGGAATTGCACGGATCAACCAGAAACGGTACGAGGATGCGCTCATCCCGCTGGACCATGCGCTTTCTCTCCAGCCGCAAAACCCCCGGGTACTCTACCGCAAGGGGCTCGCGCTCTCCCTGCTTGGCAGGCACGACGAAGCGATCGCATGCCTCACGGAATCCCTGGGCACTGATCCGGTAAACGCCGATGCCTGGGTTGCCTTGAGCAACTCCTGTTTTGCACTGCGAAAGTTCCGCGAATCGGGGAAGGCCTTTGACCAGGCCTATTATATCGATATAAAGGACGTGCGGGCCGGCGTTGCGAGGGGTTTTGCCCAGTTAAAGGAGGGGCGGTTTGAGGATGCCCATCGCACGTTTGCAGAAGTGCTGGATATCCTGAGCAGGTAGGCAGGCAGCCCTAAAAAACCCCTGAGGTATTTATGGCCCGGCACGAATACGGATCATATGGATGTTGAGGAATACGCCCGCGTGCATCTCGCAGCCGGCGAAGATGAAAATACCGTCATACAAAACCTTGCCGGGCGGATAACCGAGATAAAACATTCCCGGGCCGGATACACACAAGCCTTTGCCCGGGCGGTCGTCACAGAGGTTAAGAACACGCAGGGACTCTCCGGCGACTTTTTTAGTTTCGCGCCGGCAGGAGTAAAGATGGGGGAGTTCGGGGTCGGTTCCCGGGGCAAAGGCGACTTTTTTGCGCACCGCCAGATCGCCCGGATTATCGGGAAAACCTCTGCATCGGTGGGCGTGGACGAGATGGACGATGCCGGGGCGGTAAAGGCCGGCGGGGAGTATATCGTCTGTACTGTCGACGGGATGCACTCCCGGCTTTCCGATTACCCGTTCCTTGCCGGGTTCCATGTGACCCGGGCAACGCTCCGCGACCTCTACGTGATGGGCGCAAAGCCGGTGATGCTCTTCTCCGATATCCACGTTGCCGACGACGGGGACGTGGCAAAGATCTTCGATTACACCGCGGGTATCACGGCCGTCGGGGAGGCAATGGACGTGCCGCTCGTGACCGGTTCGACCCTCCGCATCGGCGGCGACATGGTGCTTGGCAGCCGGCTCACCGGCTGCGTGGGCTGCGTGGGCGTGGCCCGGCACCTGACCGCGAGAAAGTCCACGCAGGCAGGCGATGCGATCCTGATGACCGAAGGCGCGGGCGGCGGGACGATTGCAACTGCTGCCATCTACTCCGGGTTCCCCGAGGTCGTGGAAGAGACAATCAACCTCAACTTCCTCACTACCTGCGAGGCGTTGATAAAAAGCCCGGTCTTTGATAAGATCCATGCGATGACCGATGTGACCAATGGCGGCCTGCGAGGCGACATCTTCGAGATGACCGAGACCGCACAGTGCCGGATGGTGGTAAAAGAAGAGGACGCAAAGGCGCTCGTTAACCCCCGGGTGCAGAAGATGCTCGATGCCCTGGAGATCGACTTCCTCGGCGTCTCGCTCGATGCACTCCTCATTGTCGCACCAAAAGCCGATGCACCGGAGATTATCCGGACGATAAATGCTACCGGGGTCGGCTGCCGCGAGATCGGGTACGTGGAGAAAGGAAAACCGGAATCGGTTCTCATATCCGGCGGGAAAGAGACCGACTTCCAGCCACGGTTCCGGGAATCGGCATATACTCCGGTAAAAAAGGTGGTCGATACCGATGTGCCGGCCTTTGAGGAGATGCAAAAAGGCGTCCTGAAGGCATCGGAGGCGGCTATCGAAAAGAAGAAACGGGTGCTTGCGAAGCTGAAGAGAAAAGAGCGGGCAGCCTGACTCGTACAGGCATACTACCAGAAAAAGTGACTACAATTCCCTTATCCTCACTCCCCCTAGCGAGACGGGTGTAGCGGTGCCACCCGTTGAGCGCGAGGGGGGCGGGGGGCGCGTGCTCGCTTTCGTTGTCAGATAGAGCGGGATATCACATCAGGCTGTACTCTTTTTTTTAATCAATCTGCTCTGTAAATATCCTTAACTCCTCAAATTTTATTGTGAGGGAACCACGGGTGCTCGCCGCCTCGTCGGGGCTCGCCCCGTGAAGCAAGGCCATGCACGAGAAGCAACATGAAAAATTTTCATTTGGTAAGGGGAGGTCAAGGGGGTTTCATCCCCCTCTGGGGGTGAGAGAGGGTCATCCCCTCAAATGCCGTTTGGTGAAGAGAAAATGATTTCTACAGAGTAAAATAATCAAATCTCTTCTACCAGGATCCGGTAAAAATTCTCTGCCGCGTTCCGCTCGATCCACGGGCGGTGGCCGCATCTGGGGAGCAGGACAAACCGGAAATCCTTTACGTTCTTTTCAAGGGGAACCTCGACACCCTCTGCCGGGTGGGGATCGTAATCCCCGTGGATTGCCAGCACCGGGCAGGCAATCTTCTGGCCCATGGCAAGCAGGATCTTTGCCCTCCGGAGCTCGCAGGCCTCGTCCCAGACGCCTTTAAAGACATCGTACTGGCAGTAAAACGACGGGTTGTCCGCGGCGGCAAACGCATCGCAGGTATCCGCATGGGAGAGCAGGCCGCCCAGCCGGGCAAGCAGGAGATCCCGGTCGGTCGGATCGTTCGCATTCCCCGGGTTTTCCAGGGACTTCATCAGGTCCTGCGCCTGCCGGCACTCTTCCGGTTTGAGCCGGTCGAGCCGGGTCTTCGTGATCGCCTGTGCGTACTGGTCCTCGAATGGCGGGCACCCCACAAGGATCAGTTTTTTCACGAGCGCGGGGTACCGTGCAGCTACCATCCAGGAAAGAAACGCCCCCCAGGAAAATCCCACCAGCGTGACCGGGGGCATGCCGTCCTTTTCCAGCACCTGCATGAGTTCGCGGACCTGTCCGTCGAGAGTAGTTGCGGTCTGGAGCGGTTCGAGGATCCCTTTCACCGAAGAGAGTTCGCGGGCAACAGCGGCCATCTCGCCCGGGGCTCCCGGGCCTCCGTGGACAACCGCGACAGGGTACGGCCCTGCCCCCCATTTCCGCACCGGACTCATAGTTATATCCGTGTACGGCGTCTCGGTATAAATCATTCCCGGTCGGGGAGCAGAAGGGCAGGTAAAAACCGTTTACCGGGTTTTATTTTTCGTTTCTCATAAGCGCGAGCAGGCCGGCAAGGATATCTTTCGGTGCCGGGGGATTGCCCGGGATCTTAAGGTCGACCGGCAGCACCTTGTCCACTCCTCCGATAACCGCATAGGTCCCCTTGTAGATCCCGCCGTCGCAGGCATCGTCGCCCACGGCCACGACAAATTTCGGGGAGGGCATGGCATCGTAGGTCTTTTTGACCGCGATCTCCATGTTGTGCGTGACCGCTCCCGTCACAAGGAGGAGATCTGCGTGCCGGGGGGAGGCAACGAACGTGATACCGAAACGCTCGACATCGTAGATGGCATTGGAGAGGTTGTTTACCTCGATCTCGGCGGCATTGTCGCTGCCGGCATCGAGTTCCCGGATCGCAAGGCTCTTCCCGAACCGGGCGTCTATCTCCCGTTTTATCTCGGCGCCCAGACGTTCGATCTCTTCGCTCCGGACCGGGTGCTCTTCGGTCACCTTTCGTTTAACCAGACAGGAAAATGCATTGACCATGATCCACCCTCACATATCTGTCCCGGCATAGGACAGGTTCATGCTCTTGTTGATCACCGGGAAATCGGCAAGGATGTTCCCCGGCACCGCGTGTTCGATGGCCAGCCAGTTGCAGTACGATGCCGTCCTGACCTTGTACCGGTCGATCTTCCCGTCCTTTATTTTGACCCAGCAGAGGTTCTGGCCCCGGGCCGATTCGACAAGCGCCAGTGCATACCCGTCGCGGACCGGTTCCGTGCTCAGGACGGCTCCTTCAGGAATTGCTGCAATGAGCCGTTCGATGAGGTCGAGCGAATCGAGGAACTCCTGGGCCTTTACCGTGAACCGGGCCAGCACGTCGCCGTCGTCAAGGGGGGTGTGGGAAGGGACGAACCGGTCATACACCCCGTACGGGTGGTCGAGACGGACATCTATCCGACCTCCCGATGCCCGGGCAACCGGCCCGGTAATGTTTAAGGGGCGGAGGAGTTCGCGCTTCACGACCCCCGTAGTCGAGAACCGGTCGATCACCGATGGCGTGGAAAGGACGATCGAGAGCCCGACCCGGAAGCGTTTTTTGAGCTGCCCGACAAACTCTGCGAGATCTGCCAGCCGGTCTTTCGGGATATCCCGGGTTACGCCCCCGATGCAGGTCATGCCCCGGAGGAACCGGGAGCCGGTCAGTTCCGCGTTCTTTCTGAAGACCTCTTCGCGGAGTACCGAGAACTGGCTCGCGCCAAGGGCAAAGGCAACATCGGTGAGCATTCCAGCCTGGTCGCCGAGATGCGAGCAGCACCGTTCCAGTTCGGCAAGGATGGTCCGGATGAACCATGCCCGGTCGGGCACCGTGATTCCCGAAATGCGTTCGACCGCCATGCAGAACGCCACTGCGTTTGCCACCGATTCGTCGCCGCTTACGGCTTCGGCCACCTTTACGCAGTCCCCGGGGAGTTTTCCTTCGGCAAGCTTCTCGATCCCCCGGTGGGTATAGAACATCCGGATCTCGAGGTTGAAGACCGTCTCGCCGATCACGCTGAACCGGAAGTGCCCGGGCTCGATGATCCCGGCATGGACCGGGCCTACGGCAACCTGGTACACCCCTTCCCCGGTCATGGCCCGGAACTGGTATTCTTCGGCAGCCGGGACATCGTCATTGGTTGCCACGGGCGCGTTCGCGAACTCTTTTTTGAGCGGGTGGAAATCCTTCTGATAGGGCTCGTGGAGGAGGAGCCGCCGGGTATCGAAGGCGCCTGCAAATTCGATCCCAAACCCGTCCCGGCACTCCCGCTCGGGCCATGATGCCGAGGGAAAGATCGTGGCTATCGAGGTTGCCCTGCCGTCCGCGACTGCCCGGACAAGGACGAGGATGCCCTCTTTGCGCTCAAAAACGTACAGGAGGGAAAACCTGCTCTCCTGCGCGAACCCTTCCGTGCCAAAGAGGCTGATGAGGACAAACTTCCGTGCGGCAAGCTCGCGGATCGCCCGGTCAAACCCGCTCTCTTCCACCGGTACGTACCATTCGCCGCCCGGCCCCCGGGCTGCCCTGCCAGGAGCCTCATCGCCGAGGATCTCCCGGATAGCCCGGGATGCAGTGTCTTCATGGGAGGACGGGGTCATGCAAACATCAGCTCCGTTACAATCTGGTTCAGGTACGCGGTGCCTCCCATCGGGAAGAGAAATGCGAGCAGCAGGATTACGGCAAGCAGGATCGCGATGGGGGCCTTCATGGAAAGCGGCGTATGGTATTGTTCGAGGTCCATGGGTTCACCCTCGGGAGTGACCCGGGAGAACGACCGGATCACGAAGTACCCGAGCGCCGCCGCGGCCACAAAGAGCAGGGCAAGGACAGGCACGAGCACCCACAGCGAGAGTGCCCCGAGCGAGACGAGGATGAAGAACTTGGAGAAGAAGACCGCAAACGGCGGCATGCCGATGATAGCGAGACCCCCGAGGATGATCCCCCATGCGGCAAACGGCTGGAACCGGAACACGTCCCGGATCTCGTCGGGCGCATCTGCGGATAAGTGGCTCCTGTACTGCCGGTGCAGGATGCCGGCCGAGAAGAAGAGCGAGGCTTTCGTGAACGCATGGGCCATCACGTGGAAGAGCACCCAGAAGATCGCAAGCGGCGTTGCCACCGCAATCCCGACGAGCAGGATGCCCATGTTCTCGATGCTCGAGAACGCGATCAGTTTTTTTAAGTTCTTCTCGGGGAGCATCGAGATCGCTGCGATACCAATCGTGCAGACCCCAAAGAAGAGGACGAGCATTGCCGCGGTTGTGGTGGCCGGAGTCCGGTGCACGATGGCAAAGACCCGGATGATCCCGTAGATGCCCACGTTCAGGAGCACGCCCGAGAGGACTGCGCTCACCGCAGAGGGGGCCTTTGCATGTGCTTCGGGGAGCCACGTATGGAACGGGAATATCCCCGATTTAGCGGCAAACCCGACAAAGACGAGAGCAAAGGCAGCGATCACCATGCCCGGCGGGAACAGGGGAGCCTGCCGGATAAGCTCCGTCCAGTTGAGGGTGCCGGTGCCGGTTGCCGAACGGGCGATCTCGAAGAGGAAGATGAGCCCGGCAAAGGCGATCAGCATCGAGACCGAGGCAACGAAGATGTACTTGAGCGCGGCGTCGATGTTTTCCTTTGCCGAGAGGATGGCGACCAGCATTGCAGAGATGATCGTGGTCATCTCGGCAAAGATCCAGAAAAGCGCGAGGTTGTCGGCATAGAACGCAAGGACGATGACCAGTTCGAGCAGGCACCATGCCCCGTAAAAGAGCTTCAGGCTCCCGGCTTCGAGCTCGTGGCTTATGATCAGGTTCTCCACATAGCCCCGGGCATAGACGGCGGCCAAAAGGAAGATGGCAGCAGCCACGGCAACCTCGAAAAGGCCGAGGTGGTCGATAAAGAAGTAGCCGTTCCCGATAAGGAACGTGTCAACCGGCACCTGCACGCAGAGGAGGATGTATCCCGTGATCGCCGCAAAGGCCGCGGCAAGGCCGATGGCTGCCGCGTTCATCTGCCGGTGGGTGTGCGAGAGCGCGATGCCGGCGATGGCGAGTGCGGTGCAGAGCACGTAGGCAAGCAGGATCATGGCGATTCCTCCTGCTCTTCCCAGAGGTAGAACCGGTGGAGCCGGTTGTGGTACTCCTCAAGCGTGGAATCGATCCCGATCGTCAGGATAGTCGTTAAGATCACGAGGATGATGAGGTCGATCACGATCAAAAACTCGATGATGAACGGGAGCTCGGTGGCAAAGAGACCAAAGAGCAGGACCCCGTTCTCCATCGAGAGGTAGCCGAGGACTTTTGTTACCGCCTTTTTCCGGGAGAATGTGACCATCATGCCCATGAGGACAAGGGAGAGCCCGATTACCGCCCCAAAGAAAAAGAGGCTCCCCTTCGCCGGGGTCCCGGCAAGGACGTTCGAGAGCGCGATATAGATGGCGAGCATGAGCGCGATCGAGATTAGGAGCGAACTTGTCGGGCTTAAGAAATGGAACTCGATATCCCGCTTTATCCGGATCTTCTCCTGTACGGCCGCGATGAAGTACGGGATAACGATCACTTTTGTAACAAGGGTCACGATCGCAATCCCGGCAAGGACGAGTGCCCCCTCGTACCAGAAGAGGGCGGTTGCTATCGCAACGAGCACCAGCGACTGGAGCGCGTAGACCCGTACGAGCGAGATGAGGTTCTTTGTCGTGATGATGTACGCGGCCGTGATGAGCACGCAGACAAAGAGGATCTTGATAACACCGTCAAAGAATGCGGGATCGGTCATGCGAACACCTCGATGATGATAATTAAGGTCGAGAAGAAGAACGCCATCATGAAGAGGCCCGGGAGCCGGAAGAACCGCATCTTTGCCATCGAGGACTCAAAAAGCCCGATGATAAGTGCGAGGATGCTCCCCTTTACGATAAAGAAAATGGCTGCGGCAAGAATGGCTGCGGCGGACAGCGTTGTCGCAATCCCCCATGGCACGATGAGGTTGATGAGGAGCGCCATAAGGAGCGTCTGCTTGATGGCTGCAGAGAGCTCCATGAGCGCAAGGTTCTTCCCGGACTGTTCGAGGATCATGCCTTCGTGGATCATGGTCAGTTCGAGATGGGTCTCCGGGTTGTCGACCGGGATCCTGGATGTCTCGACAATGAGAATAATAAAGAGCGATATGGCAAGGAGGATCAGGATCGGGGTCTTGAGGGTCCCTGCGGAGACCGCGGCCCCCACCATGTCGAAGATGTTCAGGGTCTTAAAGACAAAGGCGAGTGCGGCAAAGACGATGATCGTGGTTGGCTCTATCACCGCCGATACGCTCATCTCCCGGGAGCTGCCCATACCTCCAAAGGCGCTCCCGGCATCGAGACCCAGAAGTGCCATGAAGAACCGGGCCACCACGAGCAGGTACAGGAACAGGATGATGTTCCCAATCCCGCCGTACGGTTCCGTGACATAGACCAGCGGGACAAAGAGCGAGGCAGTGAGGATTGCCGCCATGCAGGCAAACGGCGCCACCCGCGAGACCCACGAGGCCTGGGACGAGTAGATTGTCTCTTTTTTCAGGAGCTTTGCGAGCGTGTAATAGGTCTGGAAGACCGGCGGCCCCTGCCTTCCTTGAGTCCATGCCTTGACTTTTTTTACCAGGCTCACGAAGAGCGGGGAGATGAGGACGACAACCGCCGTATTGAGGATGCAGCAGAGGACAAAGTCGGGGATCATGCCGCTACCCCCAGGAAGACGATGACCCCTATTACCGCAATAAAGACATAGAGCAGGTAGGTGTCGAGGCAGCCGTTCTGCATCCGTGCGACAACCGATGCACCCTTCATTGCAGCCCGTCCCAGGGGCCGGTAGAGGTACTCCTCGAAGAACGCCACGAGCCGGATCTCTGCCGTTCCCCCGGCAAAGAGGCAGTCGGATGTATCGGAGTACGTTTTTGTACTGGACTTTTTGGTGCGGTAGACCGAGGCGAAGATGGTGACGATCGGCTCGGAGAAGCCGTGGCCGGTGTATTCCGTGATTGCGGGCTGCGATTTTGTCCCGCACCCCCAGGTCTCGCTTACCCGTGTCTCACGGGATGCGGTGAAGTACAGGACAAGGTACGTGAGCCCTGCCATGAACAGGAGCAGGAGGCTCACGAGGAGCAGGTCCGGGAAGGGGATGACGTAACCGGCGGCAATGAAGATCTGGCAGGCAAAGACCCCGAGGATGATACATGCCGCGGCAAGGACCGCCGGGCCGGCAAGCATCGGGAGGGATACTTCGTGTGCGTCCCGTGCCGCATCCGAGCGCGGCTGGGCCAGGAATACCGAGGAGAACGCCTTGACAAAGCAGGCCGCCGAGAGGGCGCTTGTCAGCGCAAAGAGGGCCAGGCAGATAAAAAGGAGGATTTTTAAGAGCGGGTCGACGACCGCGACCGACTGGAAGAACGCAATATAGAGCAAAAGTTCGCTGGCAAACCCGTTTAACGGCGGAAGGGCGGCTATTGCAATGGCTCCGGTGAAAAAGAGCACTGAAGTGGAGGGCATCTTCTTTGCAAGGCCGCCCATCTTCTCGATGTCCCGGGTGCCGGTGGCATGCACCACCGAACCGGCCGTCAAAAAGAGGAGCGCCTTGAAGAGCGCGTGGTTGAGAGAGTGGAAGAGCGCGGCAAGCAGGCTGATGGTCGCAAGGAGCGCAAGGCCCTCGCAGGAGAAGATCACGTAGAGGCCGATGCCGGTAAAGATGATCCCGATGTTCTCGATACTCGAATAGGCAAGGAGCCCCTTGATGTCATGGTCCTTGAAGGCATAGATCACGCCGAGCACCGCAGAAGCGATCCCAAAGACCAGGATGAGCACGCCCCACCAGAGATCGGGAGAAAATATGTCAAGAAGGAACCGGAGGAGCCCGTACACTGCCACCTTGAGCATCACCGCGGACATGAGGGCCGAGACCGGCGATGGGCTTGCCGGGTGGGCAAAGAAGAGCCACTTGTGGAACGGGATGATCCCGGCTTTTATGGCAAAGCCAAAGAAGAGGGCCAAAAAAGCGGCCGTGGCAAGCGGTGCTGTTTCTGGGGTAATGTGCAGCGGGGCCATGGCAAAGGAGCCGGTGAGCACAAAGAGCGCGATAATCCCGAGCATCACAAAGAGCGTAGAGAGCTGGGTCATCACGAAATAGTAGATCCCGGCCTTGGTGGTCCCGGCATCCTTATACTCGTACATCACGAGGACAAAGGAGACCGCGGCCATGAGCTCCCAGAAGAACAGGAAGGAGAATGTGGTGTGCGAAGCAACCACGAGAGTCATGGCGAGCACAAAGAGGCCCATGCCCCCGCAGAGGAGGTTTCTCCGGTTCCCGCCCTCCATGTGTTCCACGTATCCTGTTGCATAAACCGCCGTGCATGCGGCAACCGTGCCGATCAGGAGGAGGAAGAATGCCGCGAGACGGTCGATGAAAAACGAGATCTCTATGCCCGGGAATGCCTGCCACACAGTTACGGCAAGCATTGTCCCGGTAAGGAGGAGGGTAAGGCCGAGGATAGCAAGAAGTGCCGAGGCTGCGGCAGTGCAGGCAAGGGAGAGGACCCGGATATCGCGCCGGTCCTTACCGGCTCCGATGAGGGGCACGGCTGTTCCGAGAACGAAAAGCACGAGGATGAGGAAGAAGAGCAGTTCGATCATTGCCTAGATCCCTGCCTGCTGATGGCCGGTGGTAGAGAATGAACCGGCTGCACCCGGTGTAGTGCCCGAAAAAACAATCCTGTTTCTGCAGTACGGAACCATTGCACACACCCCGTTTAGTTGTCCTTTTTCCCGTTGTCTGCAGACGGGTCGCGTCTCATCGGGCAGACCCCTGCTCCCTGTAGGCTGCCCCTGATAAATCCGGACCGGTCCCGGATAGTCTCTGGCAGTCCGGGCTCCGGGATTGCGTAAAAGCCCATGCTCCGGTAGAACTCTTCGAGTTCGACCCGGGAATGGAGGTACAGGATCTCGTTTTTACCGCATTCCTCGATCAGCTGCTTCATGATGGACCGGGCAAATCCCTTGAGCCGGTACTCCTCGAGCACGTACACGCCGTCCACTTCGAGGCAGTCCGGGTGGCGCGAGCAGCGGGCGACCCCGACAAGCTGGGTCCCGGCAAAAGCCGCAAAGAGCCGGTCGGTTGCGGCATCGGCCTTCTGCCGGTGGTAATGGATCCAGAGCTCGTCTTCGGCCCTGACGAGTTCGTGGGGCGAGAGCTCCCGGACCGTGACCGGTCCTGCAGCCGGGAGAGCGGCAGCACGGACCGGGGTAAAGAGATGCCGCTGGATACTGGAGATGAACCGGGGCCGGAAGGTAACCAGTCCCCCGCTCTCCTCCCCGGCCAGGGCGTAGAGTGTGAGTAGGGTCGTGTCTTCGCCGGATTCGGGTGAATGGTGTCCTGGGATCGATGCTGACGTACTATACTGCTCCCTGTAGTAAGTGATTAAACCTCGTAATCGTCCCGGAACCCGGTGTCCCGGCAGGTGGCGAGGTTGTTTTGAGTCCTCCATTATTTTTCCTGATCCAGCATATAGGTTGAGGTGATTTTTTAGTAACAGGGACCCTGTTTTTCGCAATTGCCGGGCAAAAATAACGAAAAGTTGCCCCCATCGCGGGTTCCGCATCCGGCTGCCATCCCGGAATTATGATGTTTTGTTCATGCCGGTGCGGACCCGGCCGTTCCCGTAGCAGCAGAAGTGCGGACCGTACCGGCAGAATCTGCCCGGCATATCCCCGGTTTTTACCGCAGGATCCCGGTCAGGACAGGGCAAAATTTATGACCCCCGGGGAGGCAGTCACTCTGCGGACAGGGAGACAAAGACGCCGCATATCATGTGCATGGGAGAGTATCCATGATCGACAACCTGCTCCTGGGAAACGACAAGTTCCGCGAATCCGACTTTACGCAAAATATCGATCACTACCGGGATCTTGTCGAGGCACAGCACCCGAAGGTGCTCTGGCTGGGGTGCTCCGACTCCCGGGTGAACCCTGAACGGATCACCGAGGCCCGCGCCGGCGAGATCTTTGTCCAGCGGAATATCGGGAACATTGTGCCCGACCATGACTGGAACTTTGCAACGGTGCTCGAATTTGCCATCGTACACCTCCGGGTCGAGGACATTGTTATCTGCGGGCACTCGGACTGCGGGGCAATTAAGGCCATGGACATGCAGACCACGGATGCGTATATCCCGCTCTGGCTCAGCAATGCCCGGGTGGCAAAGGAGCGTGTGGATGCAAAAATGCCAACGCCAAAAACTCCTGACGAGATCAAGGCCCGGTTTACGGCGATCGAGCAGGAGAATGTGAAACTCCAGCTCGAACACCTGCTGACCTATCCTCTGGTGAAAAATGCGGTTGCTGAAGGGAAGATCCAGGTTCACGGGCTTTATTACGATCTCGAGACCGGGGTATTAAACCGGATCTGCTAAAAAAGACGGTGCCTTTAGAGGCACTGTTCTATCTCGTTTTTTATCCGGTCAAGGGCGATCCTGCCGATCCGGGTGAGTTTGCCGTTCACGATGACCATCGGGATGGGCGGGTAGTCTTTTTCAAGGATTGCCCGGATATGGGCCGGGACTTCGTCGTCGATGAGGGTGAGCCGGAGCGCAACCTTGTCGCCATAGGTCTGCTGCAGCACGTCTTTGAGGGCATCGAAGGCTTTTGTGAGCTTTCCCGACGGGTGGCATTCAGAGAGGCCGCAGGTGCGGTCGGCATCGCAGGGGAACGGCGAGCAGGACGAGTATTTCAGGCCGACAATTTCGACAATAACCGGATCGCTCATGCATAACAGGTTAGCGGAAACGGTATTTTTAGTATTTGGATGGGGGCCATGTCTTTGGAAGGAAGATACGAAAGGGGGATGGGGGGATCGGTACAGTATTGGCAAATCCCTGTGATTCAATGATCGGATAAAAAAATCTCCCCTGACTGGTCGGTTCAGGAGAACCGATAAAAAAAAATTATTCGTCGCACTTGAACTCGATATCGTCTCCCATGTGCTCAGATCCCCAGTCGCAGAGATCGTCGAGGATCGGGATGAGGGATGCCCCCGTTTCCGTAAGCGAGTACTCCACTTTTGGCGGGACCTGTGCGTATACCTTCCGGATGACAAGCCCGGAGGTCTCCAGTTCTCTGAGTTCTTTTGTCAGCATCCTTGGTGTGATCCTCGGCTGCACCTTCTCTACGATCTGGCTGAACCGGAGCGTTCCTTCCTTAAGCTGGTAGATCACCAGGGGCTTCCACTTGCCCCCGATCACATCCAGGGTCGCCTCGATTGGCCAGCTGTACTTGTATTTCTTCGGTGTTTTTTTCATTAGTATCAAACCTGTAAGTATGTCACATCTTTGTTTGTACGCACTATAAATGTCATATGATTTTTATATATAGTATACTCGATCCGGGAACGTTGACGCCGGACAGCCAGGTGAATAAATCATGCTCTACAGGAAAATGCCAAAGACCGGGGACGAACTTTCCGTTCTCGGGTTCGGGTGTATGCGCCTCCCTGAAAAAGGGGACGGCTCGATCGATGAAGACCGGGCCATCAGGCAGGTACGGTACGCCATTGATCACGGGGTCAACTATGTGGACACGGCATGGCCCTACCACATGGGGCAGAGCGAGCCGCTTGTCGGCAGGGCCCTTCTTGGCGGCTACCGCGAAAGAGTGAAACTTGCCACAAAGCTCCCCTCATGGCTGATAAAAAAACGGGAGGACATGGACACGTACCTCGACGCGCAGCTGGCAAAACTCCAGACTGACCATATCGATTATTACCTTGTCCACGCCCTTGTCGGCGACCTCTGGGACAATGTCGAAAGGCTGGGGGTTAAGGAGTTCCTTGCCCGGGCAAAGGCCGATGGCCGGATCAGGAATGCCGGCTTCTCCTTCCACGGCGCGAGCGAGGATTTTGCCCGGATCGTGGATGCATATCCATGGGACTTCTGCCAGATCCAGTATAACTTCCTCGATGAGAAGAACCAGGCTGGTAAAAAGGGCCTCGAATATGCCGCTTCAAAGGGCCTTGGCGTTGTCATTATGGAGCCCCTCCGGGGCGGTAACCTGACAAAGACCGTGCCCCCGACGATACAGGAGATCTGGAACGAGGCGCCAAAAAAGAGGACGCCCGCGGAATGGGCGCTGCGCTGGATCTGGAACCATCCCGGGGTTACGGTTGTCCTGTCAGGGATGAACGACGAGTCCCACATCAAAGAGAATCTCGCAATCGCAGATACGGCAACTCCCGGTTCGCTGACCGGGAACGAGCTGGCTCTTGTACAACGCGTGGAGAAGAAGTACCGGGAACTCTTAAAAGTGGGCTGTACCGGCTGCCAGTACTGCATGCCATGCCCGCAGGGAGTCAATATCCCGCTCTGCTTTGAAGAGTACAACAACCTGTACCTGACCGGGAATACCGATGGGGAAAAATTCATGTATGCTGCACGGCTCGGTGGTGCGGTTGGGCTCGGGAAGTCTGAGTATGCGTCATTGTGCGTGCAGTGCGGGGAGTGCGCTGAGAAATGTCCCCAGCACCTGGAGATCCCGGCGTTTCTTGAATCCGTTGTAGAGGAGCTGGAAGGCCCTGGTTTCGATGAGCGTGTTGCAACGGCCCGGCAGGTTTTCAAGCAGATATGAGTCCGGAAACAAAAGACCCGGGCAGCACAGTCATGTCAGCGGCAACCTGTGCCCATGATCATGCACATCCTACAGCCGTACTCGTGATCATCCTCGCCAGTTACCTGATGATCGTTCTTGACATTGCTGTTGCCATTACTGCGCTCCCTGAGATCCACACCGGCCTTGGCTTCTCGGACACCGGGCTCTCCTGGGTGCAGAACGCCTATACGCTTGCTTTCGGAGGCCTGCTCCTTCTCGGTGCCCGGTCCGGCGACATTCTCGGCAGGCGACGGATGTTTGTTCTCGGTGTCGGGGTCTTCACGGTTGCATCGCTTGCTGTCGGCCTGGCACCTTCTGCCGTATGGCTGGTTGGTGCCCGGGCATTGCAGGGCGTCGGCGCCGCGATCCTCGCACCTTCGACCCTTGCCCTCCTCACGTCCTACTTTCCCGAAGGACGGGAAAGGACACGGGCGGTCGCCTACTATGGCGCCGTGGCCGGTGTCGGGGCCAGCCTCGGCCTCGTGCTCGGCGGTGTCCTCACTACGTATATTTCCTGGCGCTTCGCGTTCTTCATCAATGTCCCCATCGGGATTGCCATGATGCTTGCTGCACAGCATTACCTCGCCGAAAGCGACCGGCGCCCGGGCCGGTTCGACCTTGCCGGTGCCATCAGCTCGACCGTGGGCATGACTGCACTTGTGTACGGCATCGTCAATTCCGCAACGGCCGGCTGGGGTGACTCTGTCACGATCATGGCGCTCTTGGCAGGTATCTTACTGCTCGTATTCTTTGTCCTGAATGAGTCGCGGACAGAACAGCCGATCATGCCGCTGCGCCTGTTCGCAAGCCGTGAGCGGTCCGGGGCTTATGCAGCCCGCATCCTCTTCCTCGGCGCCATGCTGGGCTTCTGGTTTTTCATCACCCAGTTTCTCCAGGTTGTGGACGGTTTCAGCCCGCTCGAAGCCGGCCTCGCCTTCTTCCCGATGACGGTGGCAAACTTTGTTGTAGCGGTCATTGTCCCGCAGCTGACACGGAAGTATGGCAACGGACCCCTGCTCGCCGGGGGTCTTCTCGTGACACTGATCGGCATGTTCTGGCTGAGCCGGCTCTCTGCCGATACCGCTTATGTGACCGGCATCGCACTCCCGATGATCCTCATCGGCGCCGGTCAAGGTGCCACGCTTGGCCCGCTCACCGCCTCCGGTATCGCCGGTGTCACCAAGGAAGATGCCGGCGCTGCCTCCGGGCTTGTGAACGTTGCCCACCAGCTCGGCGGTTCGCTTGGCCTTGGCATCCTCGTCACGGTATTTGCCGCTGCCGGCACGGTCGCGATGGCACCCGCAGAGCTCCTCGCGGTCCGGGTCGGGGCCTCGCTCACAGCCGGGACGGTGATGCTCGGGCTCGCGTTTGTCATCGTCATCGTATGGATCGTACGGCCGGGAATTGTACAAAAAGGCCCGGCCCTGCCGGAGATCGCCAAAAATCAGGAGGGTGAATGATGAAAGTATTACTGGTAAACGGCAGCCCCCACAAGAAGGGCTGCACATGGACAGCCCTTACGGAAGTTGCAAAGACTCTCAACGAAGAGGGGATCGAAACGGAAATTTTCTGGATTGGCATAAAACCACTTGCCGGCTGCACTGCCTGCAAGTCGTGTGCCAAGACCGGGCGCTGTATGTTTGACGATACGGTGAACGAATTCCTTGATGTCGCAAAAGGCGCGGACGGCTTTGTCTTCGGATCGCCGGTACACTATGCCGCTGCATCCGGTGCTTTGACATCATTTATGGATCGTGCGTTCTATACGGACATGCAGGCCGGCAGGCAGACATTTTACTTAAAACCGGCAGCGGCAGTTGTCTCCGCCCGGAGAGCGGGAACTACGGCCACCTTTGACCAGATCAACAAATATTTCACGATCTCGGAGATGCCCGTGATCTCGTCCCGGTACTGGAATATGGTCCACGGGGCCGGGCCGGAAGACATAAAAAAGGATGATGAAGGCCTGCAGACCATGCGGGTTCTTGCACGGAACATGGCGTTTTTCCTCAAATGCAAGGAAGCCGGCCTTCATGCGGGTGTGCAGCTCCCGGAGCGGGAAAAACCGGTTTTCACGAACTTTATCCGGGAATGATCCCGTATCACAGGGACCCCGGAGATTCATCGTTACGAGGGATATCAGATGGTTAAAGCAAAAGGTATGACAGAACAGGTAATCTTCCCGAAAGGGGAAAAGATCGCAAATGAGCATTTCAGCGGGACCGCATGGCTGGAGGTTCTGGTCCCCGAGGACAGTACCTTCTACTGCCCCGTGTTCAATGTAACGTTTGAACCGGGCGCACGGAACAACTGGCACAAACACCCCGGCGGCCAGGTCCTGCTTGTGACCGGCGGCAGGGGATATTACCAGGAAGCAAAAAAGAAGGCGCAGGTGATCCGGAAAGGAGATGTCATCAGGATCCCGCCGGATGTGAAACACTGGCATGGTGCTGCACCGGACAGCGGGCTTACCCATATCGCAATCAGCACGAACGTACAGAAGGGCGACGCCGAATGGCTGGAGCCGGTAACGGATGAAGAATACACCAGGTTATCCTGACGATGGGGAGAAAAACGATGAGTAAAAACGTACTGATTATTTCTGCGAGCCCGAGAAAGCACGGAAATTCCGATCTCTTATGCGACCGGTTTTTAAAAGGAGCAAGAGATGCCGGAAACGAGGCAGAGAAGATTTTTTTGAGGGACAAAAAGATCAACTTCTGCCTCGCCTGCGACGGTTGTAAAAGGAACGGGGGAAAATGTGTCCAGAAGGATGACATGGCCGAAATCCTGGAAAAGTTCCTTGCAGCCGATGTGATTGTCATGGCAACGCCGGTGTATTTCTACACCATGGATGCGCAGATGAAGACGCTGATCGACAGGACCTATGCAAAGTTTTCCGAGATCAGCAACAAGGACATGTATTTCATTGTCACGGCAGCAGACACGAATAGGGAATCGCTGGAGAGGACCATCGAGGGGTTCAGAGGCTTTACTTCCTGTTATTCCGGCCTCTCGGAAAAGGGGATCATCTACGGGACCGGTGCATGGAACATCGGGGACATCAAGGGCAGCAAAGCCATGGATGAGGCCTACGAGATGGGAAAGGGTGTCTGATGCCCGGACATCCAATGCAGAAGTTTAGCAGATGCACCATTTTATTGTAAAACGCGGGCCCGGAGGGGACGCCTCTTTCACATCAGGGAGGTAGGGGGTACCCCCCAGTCCGGCCGGCACATGGGGGGAGGGTACCCCCCACGTGGAAAAAAAGAAGGTGGGGGGGTGGGGGCCACCCCCCTCCCCCCGTGTCCGCAAAACCGCGGGTATTTTTCCAGAACACAAACCTTCGTTTCGCATGGAACCACGACTGAAAAAACAGATCTGGTGAGGTCATCATTTTTGGTGAGGGGGGTTATTTCGGGCCGGAGGGGGGAGGGGGGTGATCCCCTGTTGGGCCGGCACATGGGGGGGAGGGTACCCCCCACGTAGAAAAAAAAGAGGTGGGGGGG
>NZ_DAQC01000004.1:0-7997 GCF_002502735.1 Methanoregula sp. UBA64 | reverse complement strand
GGGGGCCACCCCCCTCCCCCCCTTTGTCCGGTTTTGGGCAGGTGTCCGGCCCGGTTTTGCAGATGAAACCTGATCTCCCTGAGCGAGCGGAATCGTTGCCCCACAGGTCCGGTAAGCACTCGCTCATCTCAGATCGCGGGCCATCGCCTGCTTGATCATATCCATTGCTTCCTGGAGGATGTCCCGTGCATCCTCCCGCTCCATCCGGTAGAGTCTCTGCAAGGGAGCAAGGGCCCGGGGATCCCCGAGCATGCCCAGGGCCCAGGCAGCTTTTTTCCGCACGCGTTCATCATCATCCCACAGGGTGTCGATCAGCGGCTCCACGGCCCGGAGGTCTCCGAGCCGGCCCAGCGCTTCTGCTGCATTCCACCGGATCCCTTCGTTGTCATCAGAGAGCTTTTCGAGGAGGACTTCGAGGGAGTTGGACATGGGGGTGTCACCGTTGCTTGGGTTGGTTGTGGGTATGTGGGGGATGGGGTGAGATGAAGGTTGGGGCCGGGGATTGGAAGCTCTCGGAGCTACGGAGCGTTGCGATGCCTTCCGCCGCCCCCGACGGGGCGCCCCCGCGGCGGATCAGGGAGGGATCACCATAGGTACTGCGGCTGTCGGGCGATTATTAGTCACAGAATAAAATAAACGCTTTAATAGTATTGTAAATTAATATGGGTCAATTAGAGACATTCGAATGGAGAATATTACTAGAGCATACTATGAAGCCCATTTTGAAAATCTATTTTTAAAGTCTAAAGGGGCAGAATTTCAGAATTTTTTCTCTAAAATAATGGAGACTCGTTATCCAAGTGATTTTGTTCCAATACGACCTTGGGGAAACCTTGGAGATCGAAAAAACGATGGTTACCTTGTCTCTCAAAAATCTGTTCATCAGGTATATGCCCCCAATGAAATGGAATTGTCTAAAGCCAAGAATAAAATTGACATGGACTTGGAAGGTGCATTAACATATTGGAATGGAAAAATGAAAAAATGGATATTTGTGCACAATTCCTTTGAGGGATTAAGTGCCGATATTACTAGCTATTTAGAAGAGAAAAAGCAAGAATATTCCTCTATTGAGATTGGGATCATGGGGAGATCCGAATTACGAGATATTGTTTTTTCGATGAATGAACAGGATATTGCATATATTTTGGGACCTGCACCTTCAGATAAAGCAATGAGAAGTATCCAACTCGAAGATTTGAAAATTGTGATTCTATCAATCGGTGCAGAAAACCCCGTTTTAGATGAGGATATCAAATCCCCCCCCATAGATAAAATTGTTTATAATAAATTGTCGGAAGAGGTTAAAACATTAATAATTGCGGGAATGCGTAAATCCCCATTAGTTAAAATATTTTTTACTAAATGGCATGATCGAACATTTGCAGATAAAATTACGCAGGCATTTAAAAATCGTTATTCAGAGTTAAAACGGGCAAATCTCCCCCCAGATGAGATTTATATGCAGTTAATCGAATTCGCAGGAGGAAAGGAGATGAAAAGTCCAACTCATTTATCAGCTGTACTTGCAATAGTCTCCCACTTTTTTGAAGAATGTGATATTTTCGAAGGATATGATGAGGGGGATCTTCCGTGATTTTACCTTCAAAATGCCTGAGAATTGATTTAAGCATATTAGGTTCCGGGGGCGAAATACTCCAACACTTGAATGAGCCAAAACAAGTATCCCGAGTTTGGGATGAGATCAAAAAGATGGAGATTGAAAAATCGACAGACTCAAAAATTACTTATGATTGGTTTATCCTTTCACTGGATTTCCTGTTCTTGTTGGGCATTATTGAAATTGACGATGGAATTATCAAAAAAGTGAAACCATGATTTATCGAATTTTAAGTGATTTGCCGAAATTTAAGAATATTTCTTTACGTCCCGGAATGAATATTATTGTTGCCGAAAAAAGCGAAAATTCAACGCTTCAATCAACGCGGAATAAAACCGGGAAAACCAGTTTAGTAGATTTAATAAATTTTATTTTTGGTTCAAACTGTGATAAAAATTGCATTTTCAGAACCGAACTTCTGGAAAAAGCTACATTTTCGGCGGAATTTGATCTAAAAAATGAAAAAGTGATGGTGAAAAGAAGCGGCGAAGATCCTAATCAATTCATAGTGATAAATGAGACGAGAAACGACCCTACTTTATTGAATACCGGTAACCCCCAAGAGAAGACTCGCTCTCTTTCACAATGGCGAGATGAACTTGGCAACTCATTTTTTAATTTACCTATTAAACCTAAAAAGGGAAAAGAGAAGAAAAAACAACCTACATTTCGTTCACTATTTTCATATTTTGCTCGTCGTGAAAATGCGGGAGGTATCTTATCCCATGAGCGTCAGTCTGAAGACCAACAGACTTGGGATCAACAGGTTGCCATCTCATTTTTGTTAGGGTTGGATTGGACAATTTCCCAAGAATGGCAGATTATCCGGGATAGGGAGAAGAATTTAAAAGAGCTAAAAAAAGCTGTGGGTGAAGGTGCATTTGGGGAAATTCTTGGTAAGGTATCTGAATTAAGAACCACCCTCGTAATATCAGAAGAGAAAGTTGCATCATTGGAAAAAGACCTTGAATCATTTAAAGTGATTCCTGAATACGATAGATATGAAAAGGAAGCTACAGAATTAACGAACTTACTATCTGATATTGCCAACGAAAATATGCTTGATCGTGAATTGATATCTGATCTTAATATCTCTCTGAAAAGTGAGGCCCCTCCTTCATTTGAGAATTTGGAGAGATTATACCAAGAATTTGGCGTTATTTTTCCAACCAAAGTTTCCCGTCGATTCGAAGAGGTAAGAAAATTTCATAATACTGTTATTAGGAATCGAAAATTATATCTTCAATCTGAAACTGAATCGGCGGAAAAACGAATTCTTGAACGAAATACGCAGAAAGAAGAATTAATTTTACGACGTGCAAAGGTCTTGTCTATTTTACAATCTCATGGGGCACTTGATCAATTCACAAGAATGCATTCTGATCTTATAGAACTCCAAACAGAAACCGAATCCTTGAGAAGACGATATCTCGCTGCCGAACAACTTGAAGGTCAAAAAACCGAATTGAATATTGAGAGAAATAAACTATTGAGCCGTTTACAGCAGAATTTTCAAGAGCAAGATCTACTGATGAAACATATTATTTTAACATTTAAGAGTATTTCCAGCCAGTTATATGAAGATCCAGGTCGGCTGGAAATCACAGCATCCAATGATGGTCCAAAATTTGATATTAATATTCAAGGTGTAAAAAGTAAAGGCATCAGAAATATGCAAATTTTTTGTTTTGATATGATGATGATGATTCTCTGTCAAGAAAGGGGTATTGGACCCGGCTTTTTAATTCATGACAGTCATGTTTTTGATGGTGTTGATGCACATCAAAGAGCGACGGCATTTCAAGTTGGGGCAGAAATGGCAGATAAATATAATTTCCAATATATAGTTACGATGAATTCATGTGATATGCCTATGGAATATGGGAACAATGTGAATGATTTCAATATTGAAGATTATGTGCTCCATGTAGGGATTACGGACGCGAAGGATGATGGCGGATTATTTGGATTTAAGTTTTGAATAGCATTCATCACTTGAAACATATCTTCAAAATTTATCGAACGGGTCAAAAACGCGAATTGTGTGGAGATCCCAAATTCGATTATGTTGGAATGTGTCGTTAAGTACTGTTAGCATATACCCCTAACAGAGATACCCACAAAAATTTGTAACCTCGTGAGCAGAATCTCAAGCCTATTAGTTTAAAATTATTTTTATGGTTACTTTGAAAACAAAGCAGAAATACGTTGCCTTATTGAAAAATTGAGTGAATTATCATCACTGTTTGGTAGTGTCTGTTTGGGGATGGCCCGGTATTCCTTTAAATTCGTTGCAGGTCTTATCCAGGTAATTGTTGTCATGGGTATTTGACCCGAACCCATGAGGACTTTATCTTTTTCACCAATACTTAAGAGATTCGCTTTAATATAAGTACCTTTAAAAAGATCACCTTTTATCGGTAAACCATCCTCATTTTTTTCAACATTTAATAAAAATTGTGCACCGCAACTTAAACTTCCCTCTTTTTGAGACCAATAATGACCTATCAATTTAGCATCTCTAATAAGTCTACCCTCAAATATCCATTTTCTTCCGAGTTCTCGAGAATCTTGAGGAAAAGTTCGAGTTATATCCGCGTAAATATTATTTTTCCTATGCTTTACTATATAAAGATCTTCTTTTATTTTTTCCCCAGTATTATCATATATTGTCAATGTCCAGTTTCCAGTCATCCAACCCTGACGAGATTCTAATTCTTCAATACACAATGAATAAACGGCCGTTATGAAAATCCCTATATATATAGATACAACTGAAATAAACCAAGCATCTTCCATTGAGAATTTGCCTTCAATAAAAATTACAAGTCCGACGGTTACAATAATCGAAATTGCCAATATACTTATTGCCACCAATAATTTTAATCCTAAACTTTGTTTAGCAAACATATCCTGATTTGCCCTCCCAATGTGGTTTGCATAAATTTTAACATTCAGCCTATATCTGCCTTATTTAATAATTCACGTGCGTATTAGCACAAGTTTTCGAAACAGGGGTGTGGAATTAGATGAGTGACATTTTTTAAGATACCTATAACCCCGCTAGATTATGCGAGGGAAGAAATTCGAACCCAAGAATTCCCCGCACCCGTTACTGCACTCTTTAAAAGAAACTTCACACGACCCACACCTACCTCGCCGTACACATCGAACATATACCTGGCGGCTCCTCCCGTGCACAAAGATGCCCGCAGCCCTTCCACGCCACGGGCCCGCAGACTCAGCAGAGCCCGAAACTCATAAAAAAGATCACACAAACCTCTCAAACCTTTCCTTCGTCGCCTTACAAATCGGACAAATCCCCGGTGGCTGCTCGCGGGCGCAGAGATACCCGCAGACCTTGCAGCGCCAGACCGGCAGGGGAAAGACCGGGCGCTCGGTTGTTGAAGCGACTCTGATCGAACCGGCTTTCATACGTTCGGACCGGGGCGGGCGGCGTTCGGGAATGGGTGCGACAGTTTGTTTTCCCGAGGCAATGGCTTCGTTCACGTACAGGGCGCAGTAACAGGCGCCGTGCTCCTCAAGATCGCTGTCCCGGTAATCGCAGGGGCAGACAATATCGAGGTCCTGGTCCTTTATGCCGGATGCAAGCCGGCAGGGACAGGCCCGGTACCCGTAGCGCTGCCCGTTCTTCAGGAGACCGCGGATCAGGTTTTTCACAAAGTCTTCGTCGGGGTTGAGCCGGTACCCGTTCTTCTCCGCATCGGTCTTGTAGGCCGCATATGCCGCGTCAATTTCGGCCTCGGTGATCACGGCGGGATTCATGCGCCAAAGGCCTCCAGTATCTCGCTCTCGCGGAACCCGATGATGGCCCGGGTATCGCCGATCACGAGCGTGGGAAACGATCCGGCCGGGTTCCAGCGCTCGATCTTCGCCATAGCCTCGTCCTGCTCCTTTCCCTCCAGCAGGTCCACGTACTCGTAATCGAACGCGATCCCGAGCGATTCGAGCAGCACCTTCGTCTTATGGCACCACTGACAGGTAGAGAGCGCATAGAGCATGACCTGTCCCTTGTCTTTCCCGTTCACATGGGTCGGCATCAAAAACACCTTTATTATCTGGGAATTACCGCCGGGACTATTTAATCGTGAGGATAGGGGATACCCGGGCACGCGGAGGTTATCATAAGACCCGGGAGTTAGCAAGGGCCCGGCAGTGGTTTACCCCGGAAAAAACGGAAGCTGTCAAAAGAGCCGCGACGGCCGGGCGGCCGGGTGCATCAGCGTTAATAACTAATCCGGCACATAAGATATGGACATCATGAAGGCGGTTCTGGGATTCGAGGACGGGGAATATGTCACCGGGGAAGGATTCGGGGTAGAGGGGGAATGCGCAGGAGAACTGGTCTTTAACACCCAGATGACCGGGTACATGGAATCCTTGACGGATCCCAGTTATTTCGGCCAGATTCTCATGTTTACGTTCCCGCAGATCGGCAACTACGGTGTCGATCCGCAAAACTTCCAGAATCCCCGCGTATGTGCGCTCGGATGTATCACCAAGGAAATCTGTGAAAAACCCGAACACCTCCCTTCCCTCAGAACCTTTTTTGAAGAAAATCACCTTCTCGGCATGAGCGGCGTGGACACCCGTGCGCTGACCATCAAGGCCCGGGTGCACGGCACCATGCGGGCCGCGCTCGTTGTCGGGAGCAGCGACGGCGCATATGCAGTCGCGCTTGCCAGAAAGAGCCCGACTATCTGCGACATCGTCCCCATCCCGGAAGTATCCTGCAAGGAACCCTACCACATCCCGGGCACGGGAAAGAAGATCGCCGTCATCGACCTCGGGATAAAAAAGAACATGCTCACGAGCCTTTCAAAGAGGAACGGCGACCTCTACGTCTTCCCGTACAATGCAACGTCATCCCAGGTCATGGCCTGTAAGCCCGACGCGCTTTTCATCAGCAACGGCCCCGGCGACCCCAAGCAGGCACCGGATGCGATCCGCTGCGTCAAGGAACTCCTCGGGAAGCTCCCCGTTTTCGGGATCTGCATGGGGAACCAGGTCTCCGCGCTTGCCCTTGGCGGCGACACCTACAAGCTCAAGTTCGGCCACCGGGGGGCAAACCAGCCGGTCCGGTTCAAGGACGGGAAGATCTTCATCACCACCCAGAACCACGGGTTTGCCGTAGATGCAAATTCCCTGCCCGAGGGCTGCAAGGTTACCTACACGAATGTCAACGACGGCACGGTCGAAGGGTTCGAGAACGAGGACCTGATGCTCACGACCGTGCAGTTCCACCCCGAGGCACACGGGGGGCCGCGCGATACCGAGGCCCATTTCTTCGATGCGCTGTTCAGGAGGCTAGCATAATGCCCCTGCGCACCGACATCAAAAAGGTCCTCCTCATCGGGTCGGGACCGATCCAGATCGGGCAGGCCGCAGAGTTCGACTTCTCGGGATCGCAGGCCTGCCGCTCGCTCCGCGAAGAGGGAATCGAGGTAGTGCTGGTCAACTCGAACCCCGCAACGATCATGACCGACCCCGAGATGGCCGAGAGGATCTATATCGAGCCGCTCCGGGCAAACATCATCGCAAAGATCATCGAGAAGGAGAAGCCCGACGGCATCCTCTCGGGCATGGGCGGCCAGACGGGCCTCAACCTCACCGCGGAACTTGCCGAGATGGGGGCGCTCAAGGGCGTCGAGATCCTCGGGACCCCGCTCGAAGCGATCTACAAGGGCGAGGACCGGGAGAAGTTCCGCGACCTCATGAACGAGATCGGGGAACCGGTCCCGAAAAGCATTGTCCTCAACACCTTAAGCCAGATCGACGACGCGATTGCAAAGATCGGCCTCCCCGCGGTCGTCCGCCCGGCCTACACCCTCGGAGGCGCCGGCGGCGGTATCGGCAGGACAAAGGAAGAGCTGACCCGGATTGTCGAACTGGGCCTCTCCCGTTCCCGTATCCACCAGGTGCTCATCGAACAGAGCGTGATGGGCTGGAAGGAGCTCGAGTTCGAAGTAATGCGGGACGCGACCGACACCTGCATCATCGTCTGCAGCATGGAAAACATCGACCCCATGGGCATCCATACCGGGGAGAGCGTGGTCGTTGCACCCATCCTTACGCTCCGCGACGACGAGTACCAGATGATGCGGAGCGCAGCCATCCATATCATCCGTGCCCTCGACGTGCAGGGCGGCTGCAATGTCCAGTTCGCCTTCAAGGAGGGGGAGTACCGGGTCATCGAGGTCAACCCGCGTGTCTCCCGTTCATCGGCCCTTGCCTCGAAGGCCACCGGCTACCCGATCGCACGGGTGGCAGCGAAGATCGCCATCGGCATGCACCTCGACGAGATCAAGAACTCGGTCACCGGCTGCACTGCCGCCTCCTTCGAGCCGACCATCGA
>NZ_DAQC01000003.1:50947-53711 GCF_002502735.1 Methanoregula sp. UBA64 | reverse complement strand
AGATACTCGCACTGGGCAGGAATCAGTGACTATACTAGTCCTTTCGGAGTTGCAGTCACCTATGTTGTTATTAGACAGTTAGTGCGACCCGGTCACTGCGACCTGCTTGATCTCCAAGCAGGCACCCCTTATCCCAAAGTTACGGGGCCAATTTGCCGAGTTCCCTTAACTACATTTAAATCCGACACGCCTTTACCTTTTCAGCAAGGGGCACCTGTGTCGGTTCTCGGTACGGACATGTGATTCCCTTTTCATGGGCTCAAGGAATTTGCTCAGTTACCCCATCACACTTTCACCAGATTCTCACCATTACGGTACTCCACCGGTTTATGTGCTTGGACGGGATGACAGTCCCGCTAAGCATACCCCCAAGCGTCAGGGTCTTACGACTAAAAACCACATGGTACAGGAATATTAACCTGTTTCCCATTCGGTACGTTCGAGTTACGACGCACCTTAGGACCGACTAACCCTCGGCTGACGAACGTTGCCGAGGAAACCTAGCCCCTGCGGCGGTTGGGATTCTCACCCAACTATGCTTCTACTACTGCCAGAATTCTCATCACTACGCGGTCCACTGGAACTTACGACCCAGCTTCTACCCACGCAGAGCGCCTCCCTACCAGATCACCTTTCGGTGCTCCGTGGTCTCTGTAGTAGGCTTTAGCCCCGTCCATTTTCACCGCCCTAAATCTTGACTGGTAAGCTGTTACGCACTTTTTAAAGGATAGCTGCTTCTGAGCTCACCTTCCAGTTGTCTTTGACCTAGGACCAATTTCAGTGTTGACACTGAGCCTACATTGAGGGACATTAACCACGGTCTGGGTTGTTTCCCTTACGCATTACAAGCTTACCCCGTAACGCGGACTTCCAACCATCTAGGGTGTTGGGGAGTTTGGAGTTCAACAAGAGAGTGAGCAGTTTCCCGCCCAGCTTCCCCAATTGGTGCTCTACCTCACCAACGACCTCCGGTTAGGTCATGCTGCGACATGTTTAGGGAGGAACCAGCTGATGCCAGGTTCGATTAATCTTTCACTCCTATACGTAGGTCACACCAATGATTTGCATATCAATACGGCTTGCGGTCCTCCACGCAACTTTCGTCACGCTTCAACCTGCCAACGCATAGATCACCCGGCTTCGGGTCTTATCCTGCTGACTCCGCGCACTTTTAATACGCCGTTCCACACATTGCTGCTACGAACTTGTTGGTTTCCCTTCGGCTCCCCTTTTGGGTTAACCTTCGCCAACAGAATAAACTCTCTGGCCCGTTCTTCAAAACGTACGTTATGACACTGGCAACCCTGCCCGTACTACCGCCTCGCGACGGGTTCCTTCACAGAGAAGATCCTTTCATGCCATAACCCGCGATCACCTACCAATTTCAGGCACTTTTAACCACCTTTTCAGGGTTACTTTTCAGCTTTCGCTCACGCTACTATTTCGCTATCGGTTTCAAGGTGTATTTAGCTTTAGGGGTTGATGACCCCTGAATTCCCGCGAGAATTCCGACCCGCGGTACTCAAGACACCACCTGATGCCGTCTGCTTATGCGTACGGGACTATCACCCTCTGTAGTGTGCAATTCCAAGCAACTTCCGCTTCACATCCGGTATCGTACGGTGGGCTTATAACACCACATCTCCCTTGCGGGATTCGGTTTGAGCTCTGTCGTGTTCGCTCGCCGTTACTAACGACATCTCGGTTGATTTCTTTTCCTGCCCCTACTGAGATGTTTCAATTCGGGGCGTTCCCTGTCCTCAACGGACAGACACATAAAGTGTCAGGATGTCCTATTAGGGTATCTCCGGATCACAGATTCCTTGCGTCTACCCGGAGCTTATCGCAGCTTGGCACGCCCTTCTTCGGCACTTGAACCGAGCCATTCACTGGTAGGTTTAAACTAATGCTCCGCTAAACCCATTTAACGTCCTGAGTGTAAACCTTTACACGGCCTCGCAAAGTCATTGGTTTGACTCTCAGCCCTTCCCTCCCGATTCGCATCGGGAGGTGCATCTAAACAGCCCACCGGGATTCGAACCCGGGCTTTTCGTGCCACCTTTCTGGCACCTGAGCCTTTTTCTTGTCGACACCGGCAATTTTACAGTTTGTCTAGCAACCGCTTTTTTAACCCGAATAAAATTCGTTAGGAGGTGATCCAGCCGCAGATTCCCCTACGGCTACCTTGTTACGACTTAACCCCCCTTGCAAAACCTAGATTCAACCGCCGCAGAAAACGACGGCTTCATCAAGACCTCACTCGGGTGGTTTGACGGGCGGTGTGTGCAAGGAGCAGGGACATATTCACCGTGCTATTTTGAAACACGATTACTACGGATTCCAGCTTCATGTGGGCGAGTTGCAGCCCACAATCCGAACTAAGGATGGGTTTAGGAGATTGCCTTCACCTTTCGGTGTCGATACCCATTGTCCCACCCATTGTAGCCCGCGTGTAGCCCAGTTAATTCGGGGCATGCTGACCTACCGTTGCCCATTCCTTCCTCCTCTTTAGCAGAGGCGGTCCCAACAGTGTCCTCTCCATCCCGGAGGACGAGCTAGCAACTGTTGGCGTGGGTCTCGCTCGTTGCCTGACTTAACAGGATGCTTCACAGTACGAACTGACGACGGCCATGCACCTCCTCTCAGCTAGTCATGTAGAGTCTTCAGCCCGACAATCATTCAGCTGTCTTAACTGGTGAGTTTCCCGGCGTTGAGTCCGATTAAACCGCAGGCTCCACCCGTTGTGGTGCTCCCCCGCCAATTC
>NZ_DAQC01000003.1:50384-50673 GCF_002502735.1 Methanoregula sp. UBA64 | reverse complement strand
AATTCCTTTAAGTTTCAGCCTTGCGACCGTACTTCCCAGGCGGCGCGTTTCACGATTTCTCTTCGGCACCTCGGTGACTCGTGGTCACCGATACACCTAACGCGCATCGTTTACAGCTGGGACTACCCGGGTATCTAATCCGGTTTGCTCCCCCAGCTTTCGTTCCTCACTGTCGGAGCCGTCCTGGTGAGACGCCTTCGCCACAGGTGGTCCCCCAAGGATTACAGGATTTCACTCCTACCCCTGGAGTACCTCTCACCTCTTCCGGTCCCTAGTCTGCCAGTATCCC
>NZ_DAQC01000003.1:49860-50081 GCF_002502735.1 Methanoregula sp. UBA64 | reverse complement strand
AGATTTCCCCAGAGACTTAACAGACCAGCTACGAACGCTTTAAGCCCAGTAATAGTGGCCACCACTCGAGCCGCCGGTATTACCGCGGCGGCTGGCACCGGTCTTGCCCGGCCCTTTCTTCGCCAGTTATTTACACTGGCGGACAGCCTGATTTTACAGGCACTCGGAGTTCCCTTGTCACGATTTCTCGCATTGCAAAGTTTTCGCGCCTGCTGCGCCCC
>NZ_DAQC01000003.1:28503-49500 GCF_002502735.1 Methanoregula sp. UBA64 | reverse complement strand
CTAATCGGCCGCAGACCCATCCTGAAGCGGCGGACCTTTGAACTACAGAGCATTCCAGCTTCCATAGTCTATGAGGTATTATCCCCAGTTTCCCGGGATTATCCCTCACTTCAGGGTAGGTTGTCCACGTGTTACTGAGCAGTATGCCGAGGTCTTACACCTCTCGACTCGCATGGCTTAATCGAACTCCGATAGCAGTGGCCTCTGGCAGGATCAACCAGAATTCTAAATTGTACATACGTACGCACACTAATATCTGAACCTTAATTCGAGGAATTAGCGGTTACTAAACAAATTTCCGCATTGCCAGTATCAACGTCAGAACCAACTCCGGTCAAGCCGGGTATTGTTGGATCTCCATCAAAGTTTTGCGTGTGTTCGTCGTGTTGTTCACTTGAACACGGGCTCATAATGTATGTTTCAAGGCTATTTATACCTTGTTACATGCTTTGTTTTGTGTTCGGAACCAAGCCCCGGAATTTCCGGTCGTTGTTGGTTCTTCACCACACGGTTTTCGTCGTGTTTTTGGTTTGAACACGGGCTTACAATGTAGGTTTTTTCGGTATATATACCTTATTGCCTTCATTTTCGGCCCATCTTCGGACCCGACACCCCTTTTTTACGGGAGTTTTCTTCGGGTCTTCATCAGAATTGTGGATCACATTATTCCACACACTAGCATTTAAGGGTTACTCCCCGGCCAGGCCCGGTTTTTCCGGGGAGATTGATTTGGGGGATTCTATATGCAGCTGCGATACTTGTACCGGCCAACCGGAACCGGGCACCGGGCCCGCATCGGGCGGATTTTCCCTGTACCGGCCGTGCGTTCCATGCCGCAGGTTCCGCGAAGATTCGCGGGGTTTCCCGGATCCCGGGAAATATCGGATAATACCGGCCGGATTCGCAGAATACGGCAGGTTTCCCGGGGAATCGCCTTGTCCGACAGCTTAGCCCGGACCGGGTCGCGCAGGGAACCGGCACGCGATCCCCCCACCCCGCGGCAGATCGCCCGGACGCGGGGGCCGTACATTTCCGCGCAGGTTTCCGGGCCGATCCCGGGCAGGATCGCGCACCCTGCCGCACTCTTCTTCCCGTCCAGGATACCCGCGGCCTTACATATACACTAAAAGAGCCGGACCTACACCGCCCCGGGTATTACTCAGCAGCTGCGAGCAGCAGCCGGTATAACCGCCCGGGCATGGTGGCCATCGGTACATGGGATGTTGGCAGTTCACGGCAGGTCCACCCTTCCCTGCGAGCTGCGATCTTCCGCATTGCTTCTGAAGTCACTGCGGCAAACTCGCTTTCCGTACACCGGATATAGGTTTTGAGCAGCGCCCGGATCTTTTCAGGATCGAACCGGATCTTTTCCGTATATGCTGCCGCAGGTTCCAGCCCGGGAACAGACAGGGGATCGATGCCGCTCTGGATAAACTGGTCAAAAAGAGATTCTCCCGGATCCGGCAGGGCTGCATCAAGGTAGACCAGGCGCCGGATCCTATCCGGCAGCCGGTCCGCGACTCCGGTAATGACCATCCCCCCGTAGCTGTGTCCGACAAGGATCACACTCTCTTTTCCCGCCGATTCGATAGTTTCAGAGATCTGCCCGATATGATCGGTAAGGTTATGCGTATGCTCGTTAGCAAGGGCGGGAGCAACGGCACGGTGGCCGTGCTCCTCAAGGGCTGCAACCGTCCCGTCCCAGTACCGGGCGCCAAGCCGGGTGCCCTCGGGAAAATTGTGCCGTTTTGTCAGACGGTTCCAGGTTTTGGCTGACATATTCCCCCCATGCACCAGGATATAGGTAGCCATCAAAAAGCAACTCTCCTGATTCTGACCTTTGTATCCGGGAGGCGATAATCCCTGCTGATGAAGGAAACGAAAAACAGGAAAAAAAGGATTGATGTTGTATCAGGGAACCGTCCGGTTACCCTTCCACTGCCGGCGCGGGGGCCGGGGCGGGTTCCTGCGGGACACCGTGGTCGTAGACCCGGGCAATGTACCGCGCAGAGAAGATCTGGACGAGCGGCTCGAGGACCAGCTGGATCAGCCATCCGACAAGCGGGATGAGCGCAAGGAGGGCGATGACCAGCCCGAAGAGGACGAGGAGCACGGCCACGATGATAAGCGCGAGGATGTACGCGCCCCAGCCGATCGTCTGGATGGTGGCGGTGAGCGCAGAGATCCGGAATGCTTCACGCATGCTGCCGGTCCGGGCAAAGCGCACGCAGCCCATATACGTGTACACGAGCGTGATCACGAGCACGATGAGCCCGATCATGAGGAGGAGGAATCCTGCGGTCATCATGGTGCCCATCGGAGCCGTCCGCGACATGGCCCCAAAAACGATCATGACAAACGAGGCAATGAGGATGACAAGCGCCGGGATCATCCAGACCAGGGCGACGATAAAGAGCTTGATGCCGTCAAGGTAGAGCGCGCCAAACGATTCGAATCCCGGCGGCTGTGCCGACCCGCGGAAGATCCTGACCAGGTACCCCGAGACGATGAACGAGAGGAGCAGGCCGATAAAGCCGAGCAGGATGATCTGCATCCAGGGGAGGTTGCTCCACTGGAACTCTCCCGTAGCGGAGACCAGGGTCTTGGGATCGTACAGGAAGTTGATGAGCGCAAACGGCAGGCTGCACAGGATAAATACCAGCCACGTGACCGGCTTTTTGAAGAGGGCAGCCTTGGTATACTGCGCTGCCTCTGAAACTAGTGCTCCGTAATCCATAATACTACAACAGTACTGCGGGCACAGGATAAAGGTGATGCGGGGAGGATCGGGCAGACAGGATCGGATGCCCTACCCCCCACAGGGTCACATGGTGCGTTTTTGTTTTTGGCCGGTTGCACCGTGCTAAAAAACGATAGAATAACCGCTCCACCAGGCCCGTATTTTACGCCGTAGCATGTGCAGGGAGCGGTTTTTTTAGCTGTTTTTGCGGATCTATTTGCAAAAACAGTTTTGCACCATGCCATGCGTGATGCGACCACCAAGATTTTCTTTTGGTCCGGAAAAACAGGGCAGTATATGCCCGTGTTTATCCCCCGCAAGGCAAAAAAGTGTGCCAACCGGATCCTGAAAAGCCCGGTGACCGATATCAGCGCCTTTGCAGCACTGGTCCGGAGCCTTATCCGGTTAAATCCTCTCGGATGCACATCATACAGTTCCGTGAGGAGGAATTATCCCCCGGTCAAGGTTATCCGCGAGAGGTATACGGCAAAATTCGTGTATACGAATCCTGCAGGAAAACGTATCGGGACAAGCTCGGAGGTCTATGACTCGGTAGACGGGTACGAGACCGGGATTGCCGCCATGATCTCGAACCTGGCAAATATCCAGGCCCACCGGGGGAAATGCCGGCATGTACAGGAGTCCGACCTCTTCTCGGCGATCCTGAAATGCCATGACCCTGACGACGGGATCTACTTTGTCTGCCTTGCAAGGAACAGCATCGCGGTATCATCGTATACCGGGGATAGTATCAGGAAAAAGGTGGAGATGTGGGCAGATTCTGTCCCGGCGCTTGCCTGAATCCGGAATCCGCCGGGCCTGCACCCCGGTAAGGCAGGAATAAGAGCAGTTTTCGACAGGTTCATGACAAACCGGCCCCAATCTCCGTGACACATGACCGTCACGCAGCTCGACCGGTTCTTCCATATTACCGAACGGGGTTCCACGTTCCGCCGGGAGATCGTTGCCGGCCTCGTGACGTTTGTCTCCATCGTCTACATCATCATCGTCAACCCGGGGATCCTCAAAGCCGCCGGGATCCCGTACGAGGCCTGCATGGCGGCAACGATTGTTACCGCCGCGATCGGCTGCATTATCATGGGCGGGTACGCGAACCGCCCCTTTGCCGTGGCGACCTACATGGGCGAGAACGCCTTTGTCGCGTATACCGTAGTCGGCGTCCTCCATTACCCGTGGCAGGCGGCCCTCGGGGCGGTCTTTGTGAGCGGCATCCTCCTTGTCGTCCTGACCCTCACGGGGTGGCGTTCGGTGATGAGCGAGGCCGTTCCCGCCTCGTTAAAACTGAGTTTCTCTGTGGGAATCGGGCTCTTTCTGGCGTTTGTCGGCCTGATCGACGCGGGGATCGTTGTGGTCGGGAGCGGGAGTGTCCCGGTGGAGATCGGGAACCTGCACACGCCGGCGGTCCTGCTCGCCATCATGGGTTTTGTCCTGACCGGGATCCTGATCGTCAAAAAGGTCCCGGCTGCGATCCTCGTGGGGATCCTTGCCACCGCCGGCCTTGCCTTTGCCTTCGGGGCTGCTCCCCTGCCCACCGGGGTGGTCTCCCTCCCGCCGGACATCTCCCCGACGTTTCTCCAGCTCGATCTTTCGGGGGTTTTCACGCTCGGGATGTTCCCGGTGGTGCTCACCCTCTTTACGATGATGTTTCTCGATACCATGGGAACGCTCATCGGCCTTGGCGCCCGGGCCGGGTTCCTTGACAGGGACGGGAATATCCCGGACGTGCAAAAGCCGTTTCTCGCCGATGCCCTTGCCACAACGGCGGGCGGGCTGCTCGGGACCACCACGAACGGCGTCTTTGTCGAGTCCGCGGCCGGGATCGAGCAGGGAGGGCGGACCGGGCTCGTGGCGATTGTCGTGGGCGGCCTGCTGCTCCTCGCCCTCTTCTTTGCCCCGCTCTTCTCGGCAATACCGGCGCTCGCCACCGGGCCGGTGCTCATCCTTGTCGGCCTCATGATGCTCCAGCCGGTAACACGGATAGACTTCTCCGATTATGCCGAAGTGATTCCGGCATTTACCGTGATCGTGATGATGAGCTTCACGTATAATATCGGGGTCGGGATGTGTGCCGGGTTTGTGCTCTGGCCGGTCTTTGCGGCGGTCAAAGGGAAGTTCCGCGAGATCCCGCCGGCCTGCTGGGCGCTCTGTGTACTCTGCCTGCTCTTCTTTGTCTTCTATCCCTACTGATCAGGATTTTTTTTACTGCATCCTGCGATAGTTTATTTCCGCCCGTGCTCGCGGATATATGCGTCAAGGGCCAGACGGGTTGAGTGACAGATATCGGCATGGTTGTATCGGGATCGGCTTCTTTTGGACCGATCCGATACTGAGGGGATAGTTTAGAACGCACTGGAGAACAATGAATTGCAGGAGACAGAATTCAAGGAAAACCCGTGACGGCGTTCCAGAAACCCTTACTCCGCCAGAGGGCCTGTCGGGTTTCCTTCCTCATCTTCTTTTACTACCTGCACGTACACATCCCCGAAGAACTCTTCCTGCCGGATGCTGCACCGTCCGTCGAGGGCAATAAAGAGGAGCGGAAGATAGACCTCGGGAAGCTTCCAGCCAAGGTCCTTACAGAGCTCGGCAAGGGTGATCTCGGTTGTCGGGTCGGCATTCGCGAGGCACTCCTCGATGATCTGTCGGGATGAATCCTGGTACCCCTCCTCGTGCGCGATGCTGACCACATCGTCGGCTTCGACCAGGTAGTCCTCATCCGGCGGGGGCAGGCGGCGGCGCCTCCGCTCTTCTTTTTCAAGGTTCTTGAGCTCGATGATCAGCTCGAAGAGCGTGACCGGGCTCTTCCGCAGGTTTTTCCGGTCGAGCCGGCGCTGGATCTCCCGTTCCAGCCGTTCGATAGGCCCGAGCCGGCTCTCGTCCGCGAAATCGGGATCCTCGGTAACGTCGTAGTCCCCGTCTTCCCCGTCACCCTCCTCGTCGTCCGATGCAACGTCCAGCTGTTCGGACTTCATCCGCAGGAGTGTTGCCGCGTAAAAGAGCGTTCGCCCGGAGATCTGGAGATTGAGCTGCCGGCACCGCTCCAGCTCGGAGAGGAACCGGTCCGTCACCTCGATAATATCGATGTTCCAGGGATCGATCTCGCCCCGTTCGGCAAGGCCGACCAGGATCTCGACCGGGTCCTTGAACATCTCCGGCTCGGGTTCCGGTGCGGCCGGCGCAGTCTCCGGGGCCGGCGCCGGGCCGGAACCGTCGGGGCCCGCGGTCCCGACACCTCCGGTATCAGGAGTCTCCGCGGCAGCTCCTTCCCCAGCCGGGACAGGTACCTCTTCTATCGCCGGTGCTGGCACGCTGGCTGGTTCCCCGGAGGGAGCCGGCGCTTTTGCCGCCCGCTTCTTCTTTTTGCCCGGTTCAGCCATTCACCTTGACCCCGGTAACGAGCGTGCTCTTGTCCGGCCGGATCGTCACGCCCATGATCCGTTCGGCTGCCTCGATCATCGGTTTACGCAGTGAGACGATGACAAACTGCGACGTGGGGGCAAGTTCTGAGATCATCGCCGCGATCCGTTCCACGTTCGCGCCGTCGAGCGACATATCCACTTCATCGAAGGCGTAGAACGGCGCCGGGATATAGCGCTGGATGGAGAGGATAAAGGCAAGGGTGGTGAGCGACTTCTCCCCGCCCGAGAGCGAGGAGAGCAGGTGGACTTTCTTGTCCCGGGGCTTGACCGCAAACGTGAGCCCGCCGGTGAAGGGGTCTTCCTCGTTTTCAAGGACCAGGTTGCCGCTCCCGCTCGTGAGCCGGGCAAAGATCTCCCGGAAGTTTGCATCGATCGTCTTAAAAGCGGTCATGAACGCCTCGAACTTCATCTGCTCGTACTTCTGGATACGCTCGATGAGGTTCTCCCGCTCTTTCGAGAGCGTGTCTTTGCGCTCGGTCCGCTCCTGTACCTGGTGCTCGATCTTCTCGTACTCCTCGATGGCGAGCATGTTCACGGCACCGATCTTGTGGATGGCAAGCTCCGCGTCCGCGATCTTGCCCTCGATCTCGGTGAGCGTGAGATCGGTCGTGACCTCGCCGACAATGGCTACGAGCGCGGCGATCTCCGCAGCGAGCGCGGCGGCCCGTTCCTCGAGGGCGGTGAGCTGGGCTGTGAACCGTTCCTTGTCGGAATCGAACTTGATGATCTTCGTCTCCGACGCGTGCATGCTCTCGGAGATCTCCGTCCTCTTCTTGCGCAGCTCCTCGATCTCGCCCGAGAACTGCTTCTGCTTCTCTTCGAGGTCGGCAATCACGGCCTTGTGGGCCGCGATCTGGTCGTTTGACCCGGCGATCTCGGTATCGATCTGCCGGTTGCGCTCGTCGAGCCGGGCACGTTCCTCGCCCAGTTCCCCGACCCGGGCCGTAAAGTGCTGGCGCTCGCGGGAGGCATCGTTCATGTCCGCCTCCTTGTTCCGCAGGCGGCGTTCGGCCTCCTCGATCTCCTTTTTCTTCTTCTCCATCTGGTCGGTGAGGGCCGGGATGTTCGTGTCGTCGAGTTTCTTCTTTATCGCATCGATCTCTGCCTGGATCCCGTTGATCGCCTCGGTCACCGTGTCGAGTGCGCCTTCAAGGGCGGCAAGTTCCGCGGCGCTGCTGCCGGTCTCTTCCTTCTGCCGGGCAACGGCGGCCTCTATCGTCTGCTTCTCGACCGTGATCGCCTCGAAGCGCCGGGTGTACTCCTCGTTTACCGCCCCGGACCGGGCCACGTTCTGGTCGATCTCGTTCCTTTCTGCCCGCTTTGCATCGACTTCCTCGGTCAGGCGCTTCACGCCCGCTTCAAGGGTCGATGCCTCGCCCGCGAGCTCGGCAAGGTGGGAACGGATCCGGACAATCTCGTCATCGACCGCAGCGCCGAATCCCCTGACCTGCTTCTTTGCCGAACCGCCGGTCATTGCCCCGCTCCGCTCCAGCAGTTCGCCGTCGAGGGTGACCATCCGGTACTTCCCGATCAGCTTCCGTGCCCGTTCCAGGGTGTCCACGACAACGGTCGCCCCGAGCGCAATGGCAAAGGCCTTGTCGTACACCGGGTCGTAATCGAGCAGGTTGACCGCGTAATCGACAACGCCGGCCTCTTTTACCGGCGGGAGCTGCGGGGGCTTGAGCTTGTTGAGCGGGAGGAAGGTGACCCGGCCCAGCCGCTCGTCCTTGAGGTACCGGATCGCATCCGATGCAATCTGGTCGGTGTCGCAGACCACGAACTGGAGCTTGTTTCCCGCAGCAACGTTGAGGGCAGTGGCGTACTCGGGCGGCGCCCGGCCCAGCTCCATGATGGTCCCATGGACGCCTTCCATGGCCTTTACGGCCTCGATGGCCCTGCCCCCGGACTCGCCCCGGGCCTGCTGGGCGGCTTCGAGCCGGATCGCGTCCTGCTCGGCATCCTTCATCTCGCCGCGGAGCCGTTCGAGCGAGGAGCGCTGGGCAAAGAGGGAGCCTTCGAGCTCCGAGAGGTTCCGGTCGAGCCCCTTCTTCCGTTCGGCAAGATCGGTGACCGACTTTTCGTTCTCCGCGAGCTGCTTCTGCTTCTCTGCGTACTCCTCATCGAGCTGTTTCTGGAGCGCAACCAGGCGTTCGAGCTCGCTCGTCCGCATCCGGCTCTTCTCGATGAGCATGTCCTGCTGGTGGAGGATGCCGGACCGTTCGCCCTTCTTTGCCTCCGCCGCTTCCATCAGGGCAAAGAGTTTCTGCCGGGACTCTTCGGTGTCCGAGGAGTACTGCCGGATCTCCGTCTCGATCTTCTCGAGCTGGGCCTTGTCCGTTGCCACCTCCATAGCGATATTCGTGCGGTCGATGGAGAGCGTGCGGATCTGGTCGGAGAGCTCCTGGACCCGTGCCTCGGCCCTTTTCGTATCGGCAAAGACCCGGTTGATCCCTTCGAGGTTCGTCTCCTTGTCCTTCTTTAACCGGGCTATGGTCTGCTCGGCGAGCTTGATCCCGCTCTTTGCCTCTTCGAGGTCGGCGATCAGCTTCAGGTACTCGGGGCCGCTCTTCTGGTTGATCAGCTCGTCGACATCGGCAAGGTCGGCCTTGAGGTAGGCGAGCTCGTTCTCTTCGATGCTCCGGTCGGATGCGATCCGTGCGATCTGGATCTTCTGCTCCTCTGCCGATGCAAGGATGGTCAGGCGTTCCTTTTCCTTGTCGTGGAGCTGGGCAGCGGAGCGGCAGCCCTGGTAAAAGGCGAGCTCCTTTTGCCACTTCTGGTATTCGAGGGCGTGCTCCCGCTCTTTCTTGAGCTCGTTTGCCCGTTTCGTGAGTTCGAGCAAGAGGAGCTCTTCGCGCTCGATGCGCTCCCTTACCACATCGAGTTCCGAGAGCGCCTGCTGTTTTTTCGTGTCGAACTCGGAGACCCCGGCGATCTCGTCGATGATCTTGCGGCGCTCGAAGTCGCTCATCTCCATGATCCGGGTCACGTCGCCCTGCATCACGACATTGTAGCCGTGCGGGATGATCCCGAACTTTGAGAGGTGGTCGACAATATCGCTCTGCTTGCAGAGCCGGTCGTTCAGGTAGTTGTAGCTGTAATAGCCGTTCCCGGTCTTCTTGATCCGGCGGCGGATCTTGGTCCCGTCGGAAAACGCAATGGCAACCTCGGCAATGTTCTTGCCGGAGTTGAGGTTGATGAGATCGGTGAGCTTCTCGGCCCGGAGGTTGCGGGAACTCGAAAGTGCGAGGACAAAGAGGATGGAATCAATAATATTGCTCTTGCCGGAGCCGTTCGGGCCCGATATGACGGTAAAACCCTCTAAAAAGGGAATTTTTGTCTTCTTTGAAAAAGACTTGAAATTATCTATCTCCAGCTCTGTGATGTGCAAAGATCCGGCTCCCTGGTACAGGCTTACTTCTTTGCAGGATCTTTAGACTTGTCCTCTTCGACCGCGTAGATGAGGTCGCTCTGTTTGGGCTTTGCGGAGATCCCCTTCTTGTTCCGCCCGTAGCCGGCAGAAGCAACGATGTAGTCCTTGTCCCCGCGTCGGGGTTCGAGTTTCATGGTCCCATCGGGCTGCATGATCATATCCATGGCGGGTTCTGCCGGGGCCTCGGGTTCGGCTTCCGCTGCACGGGAACCCCTGCGGATAATGACCGTGCTGCCACCGGCCTGGGGCGCTGCCGAGGCATTGCCGGATACCGCGCCGGGCACCTGTGAGCCCTGGACGATCGGCTGCATGCGCTTGAGCTCCTGGCGGCTGCGCTCCTCGGTCTGCTTGGACATCTTCATGGCAATCGACTTCAGGTCAAGGAGTTCCTGGGTGAGTCCCTTGACGAGCGCTTCCATCTCGTTGACCTTCTTTTCGAGCGCTGCAACGCGGTCCTCGCCTGCACCGCTTCCTGCGTTTTCCATCATCTTGATCACTCTCTCCTTTTCTTCAAGTTCGAACTCGAGGTACCTGATCTTTGCTTCCGGTCGAACCATGCCTAACCTGTATATGTTGTGATATATACTGGTGCGGCGCACTCCTTATTAATAATAGTAGTGATCTGCAGATGAGGAAAAAAAGGTTTGTGCCTGTTTGCTTTACCAAATGAGGCGCGGGGCTCCCCCGGGAGGTCGTTTTGGCCCCGTACGCGCTGTTTTACCCCCGCCCCGGGTCAGGGCGACCGGCCCTTGTGCGCTGCAGATCCGATCCCTTTGAACGGTACCAAAGAAAAGGTATTACCTGATCCACGCCAACCTTTTTCCATATGTCGTATCTATCCCAAACCGATCCAGAAATTGCAAATATTATAGAGATGGAGCGGCTCCGGCAGACGAACGGCCTGGAGCTGATCGCTTCCGAGAACATTGTCAGCCGTGCGGTGCTCGAAGCGATGGGTTCGATTATGACCAACAAGTACGCCGAGGGCTACCCGGGGAAGCGGTACTATGGCGGCTGCGAGTTCCACGATATGGCAGAGAACCTCGCCCGCGACCGGTTAAAGAAACTCTTCGGCGCACAGCACGCAAATGTCCAGCCCCACTCGGGCACCCAGGCAAATATGGCAGTCTATTTTGCCAACATGAAACTGGGCGAGAAGATATTCTCCATGAAACTCAACCAGGGCGGCCACCTTTCTCACGGCGCCCCGGTCAGTTTCACCGGCAAATTCTACCAGGTCGCCCAGTACGGAGTAGACCCGAAGACGGAAGTTCTGGATTACGGCGCGGTCGGCGAGATGGCGAAAAAAGAGAAGCCGCAGATGATTGTGTGCGGTGCATCTGCCTACCCGCGGACCATTGATTTCAAGGCATTCCAGGAGATCGCCGATGATGTAGGCGCCTTCTGCATGGCGGATATCGCCCACATTGCCGGCCTCGTGGCCACCAAGCAGCACCCGACCTCTGTCGGCGTCGTGAACTTTACGACCACTACGACCCACAAGACCCTCCGCGGCCCCCGCGGCGGCGCGATCATGTGCAACGAGGAATATGCAGCGGCAATCGACAAGGCGGTCTTCCCGGGCATGCAGGGCGGCCCCTTAATGCACGTCATCAGCGCAAAGGCAGTCTGCTTTGAAGAGGCGCTCAGGCCCTCGTTTACCGAATACAACAAGCAGATCATCAAGAACGCAAAAGTGCTCGCCGAGACCTTAATGAACAACGGCATCCGGCTCGTTTCGGGCGGCACCGACAACCACCTGATGCTCATCGACCTCACCAACCAGCACCTGACCGGCCTCGAGGCCGAGGTTGCCCTGGGTAAGGCAGGCATCACGGTCAACAAGAACACGATCCCGAACGAGACGAAAAGCCCGTTTGTCACGAGCGGTCTCCGGGTAGGTACCCCGGCCGTCACCTCGCGGGGCATGAAAGAGGCCGAGATGCGCCAGATCGGGAACTGGATCGCGTCGGTGGTAAAGGATATCAAGAACGAGACGCTGATCGCAAAGGTAAACGGGGAAGTCACTGCAATGGCGCAGAAGTACCCGATTTACCCGACAGTATAATAATCCCTTTTCTCATTTTCTATTTACAGGTGGTTTTTGGCAATGGTCACCATACTTGACGGGAAAGCAGTATCGGAAAAGCGGCTCGAACTCACAAAAGAGGCGATCGGCGAATCCGGCCTGTACCCGCGCCTTGCCACCGTGATTGTGGGAAGCGACCCGGCCTCGCAGATGTACGTCCGGATGAAGCACCGGGCCTGCGAGCGCGTGGGGATCGGCTCGGTCGGGATCGAGATCCCGGACGATGCCACCACGGCAAAGGTGCTGGAGACCGTTGCCCGGCTCAATGCGGACAATGATATCAACGGCATCCTCGTCCAGCTCCCACTCCCGAAACAGATCGATACCGATAAGGTCATCTCCGCGGTGAAGATCGAAAAGGACGTGGACGGGTTCCACCCCACGAGCCTTGGCCTCTTAATGAGCGGGAAGCCCTGCTTTACTCCATGCACCCCGACCGGGATTATGACGATCTTAAAAGAATACAACATACCGGTTGCCGGCGCACGGGCCGCAGTCGTGGGCCGGAGCATCGATGTGGGACGGCCGATGGCAGCGCTCCTCACGAACGCCGATGCAACGGTCACCATCTGCCACAGCAAAACCCGTGACCTCCCCGGGGAGCTCCGACGGGCCGACATCCTGGTCTCGGCCATAGGAAAAGCTCACTTCATCACACCGGAGATGGTCAAACCCGGCGCGGTTGTCATCGATGTCGGGATCAACCAGCTCAACGGGAAACTCGTGGGCGACGTTGATTTCGATGCAGTAAAAGAGGTAGCATCCGCGATTACCCCGGTTCCCGGGGGTGTCGGTCCCATGACCATTGCAACGCTCATGGAGAACACTTTCACCGCAGCGCAGAGGATGCAATGAAGACCTGCACCGTGAACAAGCTGGTGATCGGGGGCGATGCCCCGGTCCGGGTCATGGGCGTCATCAACGTGAGCAACGAGTCCTTCTACGCCAACTCCTACGTTCCTCTCGAAGAAGTGCATGCAACGGCAGTAGCAATGATCGAGCAGGGCGCGGACATGATCGATCTCGGCGCCCGGAGCACTGCACCGAACACGCAGGCGATCAGCGGGAAGACCGAGGCGGAACGGGTCGAGGCGGCATTGAACGAACTCGACGGGAGCGGGATCACGGTTTCCGTGGATACGATGCACCCGGGAGTGCTTGCGGTCTGCCTGAACCACGATGTCCACGCGGCAAACGATATCGGGGGATTTATTTACCCGGCGTATGCGAAAGAGGTGGCTGACGCCGGCCTCCCTGCCTTCGTGATGGCGGCAAACCGGCAGCCCGGCGATCCCGTGGGGGTCGCCGAGACGCTTGCCTCGCTCGAAGGCGTCATAAAAAGGTGCGATGAGGCCGGGGTAAAAGAGTACGTGCTCGACCCGGGCGTCGGGATCTGGACCCCAATGCGGTCGGTCGAGGACGACTGGGAACTCTGCCGGCACTTTGAGGAGTTTTTGAAATTTGACCGCCCGGTGCTAGCCGCGGTGTCACGGAAGACCTTTATCGGGATGCTCCTGAACCGCTATCCCGAAGAACGGCTCCCGGGCACCCTTGCCGTGACCATGGAGCTGTTACAAAAAGGCCCGTCCATCATCCGGACCCACGATGTGGCGGCCACCCGGGATATCATGAAAGTCCGCGAGCGCATGACGAGGCCGTAGATGAAGAACTCATATACGGTGATCGGCCTCTCCACGGGGATCATCCGTCCCGGCGACCCGTTTGTGGACCGGATCATCGAGTCGGCAAAAGCGGCCGCCGGGGGATTTTGTGACGGCGATGTCCTGGTCCTTGCCGAGACCGCTGTTGCCACCGCGGAAGGACATGTCATCCATCTCGATGCGGTAACGCCGTCTTCCCGTGCAGAGGAGCTGGCAAAGAAGCACCACATGGACCCCCGCACCGTGGAAGTGGTCCTTGCCGAGAGCGACGATATTGTCGGGGGGATCCCGGGGTTCCTGCTCTGCATGAAGCAGGGCACCCTGCTCCCGAATGCAGGGGTGGATGCCTCGAACGCCCCGCCGGGCTGTATTGTCCCGCTGCCAAAGGACCCGGATGCAAGCGCAAAGAGGATCCGCAGGGAGATCGAGAGCCGGTGCAGCGTCTCTGTCGGGGTGCTTGTTATCGACAGCAGGACACATGCCATGCGGCTGGGGTGTTCCGGCGTTGCCATCGGGTGCTCCGGGATCGATTCGGTGATCGATGACCGGGGCAGGAGCGACCTCTTCGGGCGCAAGCTCGAGGTGACTAAACGGGCCGTGGCCGACAACATCGCCTCAGCAGCAGAACTGGTCATGGGCGAGGCCGATGAATGCACGCCGGCCGTTATTGTCCGGGGACTGGGCATGCCCATCGGCGACCAGGAAGGCGTCGGGACCATCGATGCCGACGAATGCCTGTTCATGGGCGTATTCCGCAGGGGCAGGCAGGAATAGGCCCTTTAAAAAACGAGAACCTCTTTTTTTAATTCCCGGAACTTGTTCCGGGTTTGGTAAAATTACCGGCACCGTATTCCGCCGGATCCTGATGGGGGTTACGCCCGCTTCGCAATGATAAGCTGGACCACCGATTCACTGGAAAATGTTCCCGAAGGTTCGAGTGCAAGCAGGCTTTTGGTGAGCCGGTCGCGGAACTCGGCATTGCGCTCGCCGAGAAGAACCGGGTCGATGTACGAGGTGCTGAGCTGGTGGCCGATGATCTCGTCCACGGTAAATGTCTCGCGGACCGGGAATTCCACAACTTCGAAGGCCGAAAACGGGGACCGGGCAAAGACGTCTTCATGCCGGTCCTTCTCATTGCCGAGCTTCTTTTTAAGGCGCCCCGAATAGTCCCACGAATCGCCGAGCATCTCCGTTAGGACCTCTTTTACCGCCCGGCCCCACCCCTCATGGAGGTGAGAGAAGAACCCGTCGGTCCGGCTCAGGCAGGCTACCCCCCCACCGGGCCCTATCAGGGTATCGAGGGCACAAAGAACCGCTGGCCGGTCCATCCAGTGGAACGAGAGCCCCATGGTGCAGAGCCGGAGCGGTGGAAGGCCAAGGGCCCCAAGGGTCGTATCGGAGCCGGCAAGCCAGGAAATACCGGGGACCCGGTCTGCTCTGGCCCGGCTGCGGCCCGCTTCGCGCATCTCCGGGTCAGGGTCAACAGCATAGATCTTCAGGCCGCGCCGGGCAAGGGGAAGCGCCACGTTCCCGGTCCCGCAGCCGAGATCGAGGACTGCCGATCCCGGGGCAAGCGAAAACCGGGAAACGATCGTATCAAAGACCTCTGCCGGGTAGCCCCTGCGGTACCGGGCATAATAGCCGGCCTTGCCGCAAAAGAAGCCGGTATTATTGGATTTATCCGAATTTTTGCTGTTCCCGGCCATGTTCCCTCTGGTGTACGGGTATTGGATTTTGCGGGCCAAAACCGTTCCCCACACGGCATCATCCAGCAGGCATAATTTTCCAGGAGGTATACAGTATTATCAGAAGGATTCATGAAGATCGCATTTGTTCTCTACGATGGCGTGACGCTCCTTGATTTTGCCGGTGCGTACGACCCGCTCACCCGGCTCAGGACCAGGGGCTTTGTGCCGGATCTGGAATACTGCACCTGTGCACGGCAGGAACGGATCCGGTCGTTCGAGGGCGTTGAACTTGCAGTGGACATGGTCAGCCCGGATCTTTCGGGATTCGATTACATTGTCATTCCCGGCGGGAACGTAATAGCAGACCTCCTCCGGGACCGGAAGTTTATCGCATGGCTTTCCATTGATCCGGGGAAAACAACCGTTGCCGCGGTCTGCGGGGGCGTACTGCTCGCCGGGGCGGCGGGGATGCTCAAGACCCGGCGGGCCACCACGAACCCGGCCCTCACGGAGATCCTCAGGAAATTTGCAAAAGAGGTATCGAAAGACCGGGTTGTGGATGACGATCGCGTGATCACGGCCGGGGGCGTGACCGCCGCCATTGACATGGGGCTGTACCTTGCAGAAAAGATCGCCGGTCCTGCTGCACGGGCCGCGATCCAGAAACAGATGGACTACCCGTACTATCCTCCGGGGCCGGCCTGATGACCGGGCTCCGTCTCCATACCCGGCGTCTCGATCTCATTCCTGCAGACCGTGAGATCCTGTCCGCCGATCTCCATGACCATACGGAGCTTTCCCGGCTGCTGGATGCAGAGATCCCCGCAGCCTGGCCGCCTTCTGAAATGAACACAGAAGTCCTCGCCGAGTTCCTCCGGATGGAGACCGAACAGACCGATCCGTTCTTTGCCTGCTGGTACTGGGTGCTGGACGAGCCGGAGGCAAAGAGAAGAATCCTTGTCGGGAGCGGCGGGACCGGGACCGCATACGATGAGCCGGGGACCGTGCTCATCGGGTATTCGGTGCTCGATGCATTCCAGGGCCGGGGATATGCCACCGAGGCGGTACGGGAGATGATCCCGGCAGTCTTTTCCTATCCCCGGATCCTGCGGATCATGGCAACGACCTTTCCGGAACTCAAAGCATCCCTCCGGGTCCTTGAAAAGACCGGCTTTACCTGTACGGGACCGACAACACCCGGGTCGGGACTTGAGGAAGGAACGCTCGGGTTTGTGCTGGACCGGAGTGCGTGGGAGACCGCCTGCCGGCATACCTCCGATCCCCGACCGCGTGATTCATAGGATCCGACAGACGATCCTCTAGGGAAGAGCATGGCACCACCCCAGCAGGGACCGGATGATTCCCGCAATAAGCCGTTTCTCACCGGTCCCCCGTTTTACCTCAAAGAGTTCGAGGATTCTTACCGGTACATCATCGACGAGTACGAGGTGCAGCCCAAAAAAATTGCCATTTTTATGCCCTGCGCCATGAAAAAGCCGTACAGCACGAGCCCGAGCCACCAGCTCATCCGGATGATCATCTCGCAGGTCTTCGATGAGTCCCAGTACCACATCGTGATCTTCGGCACCTGCGGGATCGTGCCTACCGAACTTGAAACCATGTACCCGTATGCCCACTACCGGTACATGCTCGGGAAGTGCAATGACGACAAGGTAAAAGAGGACTTCCTTGCGGTTGAGACCGACCGGGTGGCCGGCTATCTGGAAAAGACCCGGGATACCTATACCTACCGTGTCGGGTACTGCATCGGCCTTTTCCGCGAAGCGATGGTCCGGGGATCCAAAAAAGCCGAAATCCCTCTCGACCTCCTCCTCCCGACAAAGGACATGATCGAACGGGTGATCGAGGAAGAAGAGTGCCGGTTCCAGGAAGGGAGCCTCTCGATGGACGAGTACCTGGGCGAGTTCTGCGACTCCCTTATCCGGTTCAGGAACGAACACCCGGACCTGAAACGTTCCGGGTAACGGGGACGTTTCTTATTCACAGGTATGTCCGGGAATTTGCCGGCAGGTTTTGGTATCACTATGTACCGGTAGGGGGCATACGTTGAACGCCCGTAAAAATACTAAAAATATCAAATTTGTACCATAATGTATATATTCGTACAAAGTAATCTCTTAGTATGCAGACCAAGATCCTCCTTGACGAGGAGCAGATCCCAAAAAAGTGGTATAATGTCCAGGCAGACCTGCCCTCGCCGCTCGACCCCCCGCTTCACCCGCAGACCCACAAACCCATCGGCCCCGCAGATCTTTCCGCGATCTTTCCCATGGAACTGATCCGGCAGGAAGTAACGACCGATAAGTACGTGGATATCCCCGAGGAAGTGCGGGAAGTGTTCCGGCTCTACCGCCCAAGCCCACTCTACCGCGCCCACCGGCTGGAGAAGTTCCTGAAGACCCCGGCAAAGATCTACTACAAGTGGGAGGGCGTGAGCCCGGCCGGGAGCCACAAGACCAACACTGCGATACCGCAGGCGTATTATAACAAAAAGGCAGGTATCGAGCGGATCGCAACCGAGACCGGCGCCGGCCAGTGGGGCTCAGCCATGTCCTTTGCAACCATGCTCTACGGTCTGGAATGTACCGTGTACATGGTCCGGTCGAGCTACACGCAGAAGCCGTACCGGAAATCCATGATGCAGGTCTGGGGAGCGGAGTGTATCCCGAGCCCGAGCACTAAGACAAAGTCCGGGCAGGCCGTTCTCGCAAAAGACCCCGATACGCCCGGGGCGCTCGGGATTGCAATCTCCGAGGCAGTCGAGGATGCGGCAAGCCACAACAACACGAACTATGCACTGGGCTCGGTCCTCAACCACGTCTGTCTCCACCAGACGGTGATTGGCCTTGAGTGCCGCGAGCAGCTGGCCTCGGTCGATGCGTACCCGGACGTAGTGATCGGCTGCGTGGGCGGCGGCTCGAACTTTGCCGGCATCTCGTTCCCGTTTGCCGGGGACAAACTGACCGGGAAGCACAAGGACGTGGACATCATCGGCGTCGAGCCGGCCTCGTGCCCGAGTCTCACCAAGGGGCTCTACACGTACGACTTTGGCGACGAGGCGGGCTACACCCCGCTCATGAAGATGTTCACGCTCGGCCATGACTTTGTCCCGCCGGCAATGCATGCCGGGGGCCTGCGCTACCACGGGGACTCGCCCATAGTATCAAGGCTTGTCCACGACGGCGTGATGCGGGCGGTCGCTTACCACCAGAGTGAGGTATTCGAGGCGGCCCAGACCTTTGCCCGGACCGAAGGGATCATCGTTGCTCCCGAGGCCTCCCATGCAGTAAAAGGAGCCGTCGACGAGGCGCTCGCATGCAAAAAGACCGGCGAGGAAAAGACGATCCTCTTCAACTGCACGGGCCATGGCAACTTCGACATGACCGCGTACGATGCATTCTATTCCGGCAAGCTCGTGGACTACGAGTACCCGGACGAACTGATCAAAGAAGCCCTCGGGCGGATCCCGAAGATCGAATAACCTTTTTTTATGCCCGTCCTTGGTCTCATCATAAACCCTGTCGCCGGCATGGGCGGGTCCGTGGGCCTCAAGGGAACGGACGGGAAAGCAGACGAGGCCCAAAAGCGGGGAGCCGTACCGCATGCACAGGACCGTGCAGCGACTGCACTGGCACCCCTAAAAGATCTCCCGGATCTCACGTTCCTTACCTGCAGCGGGGAGATGGGGGAGGACGTGCTCAGGCAGTGCGGGATCTCCCGGTACCGGATTGCGTATACCGCCAAAGGCAAGAGCACCGCGGATGATACAAAAAATGCTGTCCGTGCAGTTGTTGCAGAAGGGGCCGACCTGATCCTTTTCTGCGGGGGCGACGGGACCGCCCGGGATGTTTTTGCTGCTGCCGGCCGGGACGTGCCGGTCCTTGGGATCCCGGCAGGGGTGAAGATGTACTCCGCGGTCTTTGCCGTTGACCCGGCCTCTGCGGCAGGGATCCTTTCCGGGCCGTACACGATCACGGACGGCGACGTGGTTGACGTGGACGAGGAGGCATACCGGGCCGGCACGCTTGCCACTCGGCTGTACGGCATTGCCCGGGTTGCGGCCCGGGCCGGCATGACCCAACCCGCAAAACAGGTATTCGAGGAGGCTGACGAGGAGCGGGCAAAGGATGAGATCGCCCGGTTCATGGCCGAAGTGATGCTGCCGGACACGCTCTATATCCTTGGAGCAGGGACGACCACCGAGGCGATCGCCCGCCGCCTCGGGATGCCAAAAGCTCTTCTCGGTGTGGATGCGGCACTAAACGGCAACATCATTGCCGCGGATGCAGACGAGAAGACGCTGCTCTCCCTTACCGGAAAATATCCCGGTGCCCGGATCATCGTGAGCCCCATCGGGGCACAGGGATTTATCCTTGGCCGGGGCAGCCAGCAGATCAGCCCTGCGGTGGTGCGGCGGGTCGGGACAGACCGGGTGATCGTGGTTGCTACACCGCACAAGCTGCGTGAGACGCCGGCTCTTTACGTGGACTCGGGCGATCCTGAAATTGACGCCGGTTTTGGGCCGTCCGTCCTGGTCATATCAGGGTACCGGATCGCGCAACGAAAGAAGATCCACCGGGCGGAAGAGCAATAAAAAAAGAGGGGCGCCGGTTACAGCGGCACAACGGTCTTTTTGTACATCTCGTTTAAGACCTGCCCAAGACCCGCGTAGATTGCCAGGAATCCGCAGAGGATCCCTTCGTATCCCGCGATCACGGTGATCGTGCTGTTCCCGGTTGCATCGCCAAGTGCGAGCAAAAAGAACAGGATTGTTAACGTCCCGAACACCAGCTGGAGTGCCCGGTTTGCCTTTAAGGTCCCGATGAACATGACGAGCGTAAAGATCCCCCACATGGCAAGGTACGCGGCCATCGATGTTGCATCCGGTGCTGCGGCGAGCCCCAGTTTCGGGAGTACGAGCAGGGCCACCAGCGTCAGCCAGAACATCCCGAACGAGGTAAACGCGGTCGCCCCGAAGGTATTGTTCTTCTTCCACTCCTCGATCCCGGCGATCACCTGTGCAAGGCCGCCATAGAAGATCCCCATCGCGAGGATCATGGAGCCGAGTGCGAAGAAACCTGCATTGTGCAGGTTCAAAAGCACCGTAGTCATGCCGAACGCGACGAGCCCAAGGGGCGCCGGGTTCGCGGTCATATCCAGGTTTTTCACGGCCGTGGCCGTCTGTGTCGTGTCGGTCTGCATAGTTTCCTACTCCATTACCAATTCTCCTTCGTTTCCAGGTATTTGTACATTTTTATATGCCTGTCATTCTTCAAGTGTCGAGACATCCCCAGGGTCCATCCCCAGTTCTTTTGCCTTTAAGACCCGGCGCATGATCTTGCCGCTCCGGGTCTTGGGCAGTTTATCGACATACTCGATCTCGTGCGGGACCGCGATGGGCCCGAGCGTGATCCTCACGTGATATGCAAGGTCTTTGGTGAGTTTCTCGCTCGGATTGTTTCCCACGCGGAGGATCACAAACGCCTTGATGGAGTTCCCCTTGATCGGATCGGGTTTTCCAATCACTGCAGCTTCTGCCACTGCATGATGCGAGACAAGTGCACTCTCCACTTCGGCCGTCCCGATGTTGTGGCCCGAGACAATGATGATATCATCGGCCCGGCCAATCACCATGATGTACCCGTCAGTCCCTTTGACCGCAAGATCGCCTGCGGCATACATGCCGGGGATTGTCTCCCAGTACTTCCGGTACCGCTCGTCGTTCTTGTAGATCGTGCGCATCATGGACGGCCAGGGCTTTTTGATCGCCAGAAAGCCCCCGGTGCCCGGAGGGACCGGTATGCCGTCCTTGTTCACGACATCGGCCTCGACCCCGCAGACAGGTTTTCCGACAAAGCCGGGCCGCATGGGTTCCCCAACCATGGTGGTGATCATCTGCATGCCGGTCTCGGTCTGCCACCAGGT
>NZ_DAQC01000003.1:0-28256 GCF_002502735.1 Methanoregula sp. UBA64 | reverse complement strand
TCGGTCTGCCACCAGGTGTCCACGATCGGGCAGTGATTCTTCCCGATCACCCGGTAGTACCACTCGAACGCCTCCGGGTTGAGCGGCTCGCCCACCGACCCGATGATCCGCAAGGAGGAGAGGTTGTACTTGTTTGGCCACTCCTCCCCGACTTTCATGAACGTCCTTATCGCGGTCGGTGCCGTGTAGAAGACCGAGACCTGCTGTTCCTCGATCAGTTTCCACCAGCTGCCGGCGTCCGGGTAGTCCGGGGTGATCTCGGAGATAAAGACCGTGGCCCCCACCGCGAGCGGCCCGTACACGATATATGAATGGCCGGTGACCCAGCCGGGGTCGGCACTGCACCAGTAGATGTCCCGGTCCTTGATGTCAAAGACCATCTTTGTGGTGTAATATGTCCCGACCATGTAGCCGCCGCAGGTATGGACAACGCCTTTTGGCGTGCCGGTCGACCCGCTCGTGTAGAGGATAAAGAGTGGGTCTTCCGCGTCCATGACTTCTGCCGGGCACTCTGCCGGTTCTCCTTCCATGAGCCCGTAGAAATCGTGCTCGAATCCCGGGCGGAGCTCGACCGGCGGCTCTTTTCTCCTCCGGTGGATGACCACATGCTCCACGGACGGCGAGTTGTCGATGGCCTCGTGTACGGTTGTGATGAGCGGGATCGCCTTACCCCGCCGGATCGAGATATCCGAAGTGATGATCACTTTGGCTTCGGCATCGTTGATCCGCATGTTTAAGGCCGCGGTCCCGAACCCGGCAAAGACAACCGAATGTACTGCCCCGATCCGGGCGCAGGCAAGCATGGCTATCATCTGTTCCGGGACCATGGGCATGTAGATGCAGACCCGGTCGCCTTTTGTTACGCCGAGTTTTTTTAACCCGTTCGCGAACCGCGAGACCTCGCCCAGCAGCCGCTGGTACGAGTACACCCGCTCTTTATCGTTCTCGCCCCGCCAGATGAGAGCAACCTTGTTTCTCCGGTCGCTTTTCACGTGGCGGTCGAGACAGTTTTCGGTAATGTTGAGCTGTGCGCCAACAAACCATTTCGCGTACGGGTAGTTCCACGCGAGGACCTTGTCCCACGGGCGTTTCCATTCCAGTTCACCGGCGACCCCGGCCCAGAAGGCTTCGGGATCGGACAGGAATTTTTGATAAGCGGTTGTGTAATCGCCTATCCAGGAGTCGCGCCTGTACTGCACATCCGGGGTATAGTACTTCGCGTTCTCCACGAGCTTGACATCAAAGTCCTCGTTCATACATCCCCCCCAATATTTTACACTATTAATCATGACAAATTTGTATAAAATGTTTTGGCAGGTGAAATTCTGCCGCACCGGTAAATATTCCCCAATATATAAAACTCTGATCCTGATGAGCGCACCGGCCGGAAACGTGCCAAAGCCGAATCATTTCGCGTTAAATTCCAAACCAGGAATGATACGAGAATCATTATCTATCGGTGCCGGGTAATACTCTATTCAATGCTGGACAGAATGAAGGGCTGCATGCTCGGAGCGGCAGTCGGGGATGCCCTTGGCATGCCAAACGAGAGCACTACGCCGGCCCTCAACAAGATGCGGTACGGCTATCGCCGGGCCTACAAGGGTCACCCGAACGACACCCTCGCCCCGGGCCAGTTCACGGACGATACCCAGACCATGATCCTGGTCGCCATGCTCCTTGCCGACGGAAAATACACGGATGAGCGGTATGGGATCGCCTTGCGGGAACTCTACTCCCGCGAGGCGCTCCGGTTCCCTGACGGGTCCGTCTCCGCGGCCTGCGATCACATGTTGCGGGAAAAAGGCCATGCCTGCGGGGTCCGGTCCACGACCGCCGGCTGTATCCCTCCCGCCCTTCCTTTTGCCCTCACCTATCCCGATATCCACGAAGGTACCGAGCGGGCGGTCCGTGCCTGTTCGGTCACCCATACCCACCCCGGCGCCCACGCAGCAGTCTCAACCTTCCTCACGCTCGTGTACCATGCAATCCACGAGAGTCCCGACCCGGTACAGCTGGCACTTACCCGGGCAAAGAACGAGGACGAAGTGCTGGGGGCAAAGATCCATAACGCCCTCGCACTCGAAGAAGAAGGGATCGACACCGAAACCGCAGTCCTAAAGATCGGAAACGATGTCTCGCTCTACCACACGCTCCCGATTGCCTTTTTTTTGATCCGACGGTACCAGGTCCCGGCCGATCTCTTTACGGTCGCCGCCCACGTAGGGGGAAATACCGACACGATCGGCTTTTTGTGCGGGGCATACCTGGGGGCAAGCCGGGGAAAAGAGGCAATTCCTGCCGATCTGCTCGAAGGTCTTGAGGACCGGCAGCGGATCGAACTTCTGGCGCAACGGCTCTTTGACATTTATACCCGGAAACTCGAACGGTAACTTTTTTTGGCGGTGCCTGCGGGGCCCGGTCCAAAAATCAAAATTACGCGGTTGTTTTCCAAATAGCCGGGGGATTTCCCGTTCTTCCCGCAAAAGGTTTTAGTTTCCCTAAAGAAAAACATCCCTGTATGAAAGTTGCCATAGTCGGGGCATCAGGGTACGCGGGCGGCGAGCTGGTCCGCCTCCTGTGCCATCATTCCACCGCGAAGGTGACCTGCGTCACGTCGCGCAAACTGGCAGGGACCCCCCTGGACCAGGCCCATCCCCAGCTCAAGGGCTTAACCGATCTTGTATTCGAAAACCCCGGGCCGGAGAAGATCGATGCGGACGTTGCGTTCCTCGCGGTCCCGCACACGGCAGCGATGTCGATTGCGGGAAAGCTGCTCTCCCGGGGCATAAAAGTCGTGGACTTAAGCGCAGACTACCGGCTCCCCAAAGAGACATTCGAAAAGGTCTATGGCGTCCCCCACACGGACTACTTTGCAGCGCCCTACGGCATCCCCGAGCTGCACCGCAAAGAATACCAAAACGCGAAGTTCGTTGCAAACCCCGGCTGCTTCCCGACAGGCGCAACGCTCGCAGCGGCACCGCTTGCAAAATACGCACATACTGTGATCTTCGATTCGAAGAGCGGTGTGAGCGGGGCCGGCGACAACCCGTCGGCAACAACCCATTACCCCAATATCGGCGACAATGTCAACCCCTATAAGTGGACGAGCCACCGCCACCTTGCCGAGATGAAACAGGAGCTCGGCTTTTTGGGCTCAAAGGCAAAGGTCTACTTCACCCCCCATCTCGTCCCGGTCAACCGGGGTATCCTCACCACCGCCCACATCCTCCTAAACGAACCGCTGGAGACAAAAGAGGTGGAAAAAATGTACCGGGACTTCTACCAGGGCGAGTTCTTTGTCCGGTACCAGATGCCGATGCTTGCCGCGGTCCGCGGGAGCAACTTCTGCGACATCAAAGTCGAGAGCGAGGGCCTGCGGGTTGTCGCCGTCTCGGCGATCGATAACCTGGTCAAAGGCGCAAGCGGCCAGGCAATCCAGAATATGAACATCATGTGCGGCTTTAAAGAGACCGACGGCCTTGTCGCTGCCGGCCTGCTGCCATAACGGGAGGAAATTATGGTATACAAGAGCATCTGTGCGGTCAAGGGTGTTTCCGCATACGGGATCAAGGAAGGAAAATTCGGGCTCGCCCTGATCCGGGCAAGCGGGACTGCGGCCGGGGTCTTTACCCAGAACCTGGCCCGGGCAGCCCCCATCGAGTTGATGAAAAAACAGATCAAAGCCGGGAAACTCGAAGCGGTTATTGCAAACAGCGGCTGTGCCAATGCATACACCGGCAAGCGGGGTTACGCGGATGCACTGGAGATGACCGAGTACGCCGGATCGGCGCTCGGCCTTGAGGCAGCGGACATCGGCGTCGCGAGCACCGGGGTCATCGGCCGGTACCTCGACCTCCCGCTCATCCGCCGCCAGTGTGCAGAAGTTGCGCTCAGACTCGAAACCTCTCCTGCAGCAGAAGACGCCACGGTCCGGGCTATCATGACCACCGACACAAAGCCCAAACACGCCCTTGTCCGGCGTGAAGGCTTTACGATCGGGGCAATCGCGAAAGGCAGCGGCATGATCGCCCCGAACATGGGCACCATGATCTCGTTCATCTACACCGATGCGAAGATCGGGGCAGCGCCGCTCAAAGACGCGCTCAAACTCGCCGCGGGCCGGACCTACAACCGGGTTGTTGTGGACGGCGACACGAGCACCAACGACATTGCGCTCTGCACGGCAACCGGGGAAGCGGGAAAGGTCAGTGCCAAGGAGTTCGGCACGGCCCTCGAGGAGTGCTGCCGGATCCTTGCCCGACAGATTGCAGCCGACGGCGAAGGGGCAACAAAGCTCCTCGAAGTCACGGTAAAGGGTGCAAAAAAGGAAGCTGACGCAGCAACGATCGCAAAGGTTGTCATCGAGTCGCCCCTGGTAAAAACCGCGGTATACGGCGAAGACCCCAACTGGGGCCGGGTCATTGCAGCAGCGGGCCGGGCCGGCGTGAAGTTTGACATAAACGCGGTCTCGCTCTGGATCAGCGACGGGAAGAATAAGTACCCCCTGGTAAAATCCGGCGAGATCATCGCGGACCTATCGAAAGCCAAGGCCGCGATGCACGGCAGCACGGTCACCTTTGTCCTCGACCTTGCGGCAGGAAAAGAGGAAGCAACTGCATGGGGCTGCGACCTTACCGAAAAATACGTGGATATCAACGGGCGGTACACCACATGATGAAGCGCGAAGACGTGCTCATGGAGGCCCTCCCGTACATCCAGCAGTTCCACGGGAAGACCATCGTGATAAAACTCGGCGGCCATGCCATGGTCGACCCGGCTGTCCTTGAGAACGCCATCCGCGATGCCGTCCTCCTCCACTACGTAGGGATCCGCGTGGTACTCGTCCACGGCGGCGGCCCGGAGATCACCGAGAAGATGAAGGCGCTCGGGAAGGAGTCGGTCTTTGTCGGCGGCCTGCGGGTCACCGACCAGGAGACGCTCGAGATCGCCCAGATGGTGCTTGTCGGAAAGATCAACAAGGGCATCATCTCCCTCATTGCAAAATGCGGGGCAAAGGGCGTCGGCCTCTCGGGAAGCGACGGCAACCTGATCATCGCAAAGAAGATGGATCGTCAGAAGGTCAACGTCGAGGGCGTGGAACAGGAAGTCGACCTCGGCCATGTCGGCGAGATCGAGTGGATCGATCCCTCCCTTCTCACCACCCTCATGGACCGCGATTACATCCCGGTCATCTCGCCGATTGCCATCGACCGGTTCGGCGGGAGCCTCAACATTAACGCAGACACGGCGGCCGGCGACATTGCCGTTGCCCTCAAGGCCTACAAGCTCATCAACATGACCGATGTGGACGGTGTGATGGACGCGAAGCGCACGCACGTCTTCAGGAAGCTCACGATTACCGAGGCCCGCGATCTCCTTTCCTCGGGTGCAATTGGCGAGGGCATGATCCCAAAGGTCTCCTCGGTCATCAAGGCCGTCGAAAATGGTGTCAAATACTCCCATATCATCAACGGGAATACCGAGCACAACCTGATCCTCGAACTCTTCACCCACGATGGCGTAGGGACGATGATCTCCCTCCAGTAGCTTTTTTTAAGGGACAGATTCAACACTCATTCAGGATACGTAAAGGGAGCTCCCGGATGGACAGGATCATCAAAAGTATCATTGCAGTTTTTGCCATAATCGCCGTTCTTGCGGTTGTCTTTGTACTGGCACCCGGGATCGCAGGAACCACCGCAGCCTCACCTGCGCCGGCATTTGTAGTCGACAATACCGCGGTCTATTTCTTCTATGGGGAGGAATGCCCGCACTGCAAAAATGTCGAGCCGTTCATTGATAACCTCTCTGCAAAATACCCGGATGTCACGATCAACCGGCTCGAAATCTGGCATAACCAGACCAACAAACAGATCTACGATGCATTGAACGCGGCAGCCGGGATCTCCTCGTCCCCCGGTGTCCCGGAAGTGATCGTCGGCAAGGTCGTCCTGGTTGGCGAGCGGGATATCCCGGCACAGCTCGAACCGCTGGTGCAGGCCATTGAAAAAAAAAAGCTGAACCCGGCACCATAAGCACAACGCCGGCCCCCTCTTCTTTTACCCCATCCGTTACCGCATATTTCTTCTATGGCGACGGGTGCAGCCATTGCGATGCAGTAAAACCGTTTGTTCTGGAAACCACCGCCCGGTACCCCTCGCTTGACCTCGAACAGCGTGAGGTGTACCACAATGCAACGAACCAGGCACAGTTCATTGCCATGGACAAGGCCCGCGGTATCGACTCGCCCGGCGTTCCCACCCTGATTATCGGGAATGTTGCGCTCGTGGGCGAAGACCAGATCCGGGACCGGCTGGATACGGTGATCCGGCAGGAACTTGCCCGCCCTTCCGCGAACGGGAACGTAACGGCCGGCACCACCTCCGCGGAAAACTGCCCCGGGACGGTCTCGGCCCTGACCGTGCCCCTTGTCATCATCTGCGCCGGGATAGCGAGCATCAACCCCTGCGGCCTTGCCGTCCTTGCCATTCTCCTGCTCTCGATCATTGCGCTCCAGACCCGCCGGCAGGTGCTGATGGTCGGGATCACCTACATTGCCGCGGTCTTTTTGTTCTATTTCCTCTCGGGCCTCGGGTTCCTCTCCTTTATCCATATCTCGGGGACCGGGATCTCGTCCCTTATTGCAACCGCAGCAGCGGCGATAGCGATCATCCTCGGGCTCGTAAACATCATCGATGCAGCGGTGCGAAAGGACGGGTTCCTCCTTGCCATCCCGACGTCAAAGAAACCGGTGCTCGAGCAGTACATCCGGTCCGCAACGCTCCCCGCGGCATTTGTCCTCGGCGTCCTGGTCGGGATCTTCGAGCTGCCCTGCGCCGGCGGGATCTACCTGACGATCCTCGGGCTCATGAGCAATACGATGACGGTCACGCAGGGCATCCCCTACCTGCTCCTCTTCAACCTCATCTTCATCCTGCCGCTGATCGTGATCCTCCTCGTCGTGGTCTTCGGGATTCCCCCGGAGCGGGTCAATACCTGGAGACTTTCGAACCGGCGGATGCTCCGGGTGGGGATCGGCCTTGCAATGGTGGCCGTGGGTATCTTCATCCTCGTTGTCCCCGCATTCCACTAACTTTTTTTAAAAAGGGCATATCCAAAATTTCCGCTCCTTTCTGTACCGGAACCTATTATATCTCGAAAATGGGATCTTTTCTAAAAATCCTGACGGGATCTGGTGACCATGAAGAACGTGATCTATTACTTTACCGGCACCGGCAACTCGCTTGCCATTGCAAAGAAGATCGCCGCTGCACTGGGCGAATGCGAACTGGTGCCACTATCATCGCTTACCGCTGCTCAAAAGATCGCACCGGTCGCCGACCGGGTGGGCATTGTCTGCCCGGTGTACTTCCTCGGCCTGCCCCTGATGGTCGCAGAGTTTGCCGGCCGGTTCGACCGTTCACAGGCAGGGTACACCTTTGCGGTTGTCACCTACGGCGGAAGCGGCAGCGAACCAACGCTCCGTCAGCTGGATGCAGCGATGAAAAAACAGGACAGCCGGGGGCTCGATGCCGGTTTTTCCGTAAAGATGCCCGGGAACTACATCCTCATGTACGATCCCCTGTCAAAAGAGACCTGCGACAACCTGTTTGCCGCAGCAAAACAACAGCTGGCAGAGATCGTTTCCGTCATCGGGAAAAGCGAACACAAACCCCTCCCCCGCTCGCTTGCCGGCTCCCTTATCCACACCATCGCCTACCCGTGGTTTGTCTCCCATGCCCGCACAAAATCCCGGGAGTTTACGGTCAGTGACGCCTGTACTTCCTGCGGGACCTGTGCGGCGATCTGCCCGGCGGATAACATCGAACTCGTTGAAGGGCGGCCGGTCTGGAAGGACCGGTGCGAGGTCTGCGTAGGGTGCATCCAGCTCTGCCCGGCGCAGGCAATCCAGGCCGGGCCAAAGACCGCACAGCGCTCGCGGTACCATAACCCGGAGATCGCCCTTGCCGAGCTGAAGAAAACCAGACAATAAGCGTATAAAAAAAGTATCCGGAAGGGACCGCACGAACCTCCCGGCGCCGGTAAGGGGAGACCGGATATTACCTGACAATCCTTTTAGGCGGCACTTTTTCCCCGAGAGCCGCCCGCTGTGCCTTCTCGTTCATCGAGATCAGGATCTCGAAGATCTCTTTTATCGGTGCGGGGTCGAGGCGCTCTGCCTTTGCTTCCGCCATCACATAGGCGAGCACATCGTTTTTGCGCTGGCTGTCGTGCACCGCGATTCCCGCTGCGTGTTTTAAGTCTGCAACCTTCTTTGCATAGCTCTGCCGTTTGGCAATAAGCCGGATGATATCCTCATCAAGCCGGGTGATCTCGGCCCGGACCTCTTCGAGCGTCATGTACGAGTACTATGGCAGGAAACACGGATAAACATGATGAAGTGCGGGGGGCATAACGCGAAGACAGATAACATAATACTTCCCTATCTGATCCGGTGGTTTCATGCTCGAACGTATTACCCGGCGCGAGGAAGCTGACCTCTTTATCGCATGGATGGCCATCTCCATCTCGTTTGCGATCATCTTCATCTCGCCCGGCGGATTCTTAAACTTCAATCCCGTCCACGTCAACCCGTTAACGGCCCTGATCTACTTCGGGATATCGCTCGTGGTGGTCTTTTTCGGGTTCATCCTCCACGAGATGGCGCACAAGTTTACCGCCATACGCTACGGGTTCTGGGCGGAGTTCCGGAAAGACAACATGATGCTCCTTGTGGCAGTCGCGATGGCAGCCCTCGTGGGCGTGGTCTTTGCCGCACCGGGTGCGACCGTGATCTACAATATGCGCTCTGACGGGCGGATGCTCTCCCGGGAAGAAAACGGGAAGGTCTCGGCAGCGGGGCCGATCACAAACCTCATCCTCTGCATCCCGTTTGCCTGCCTGCTCGTGTACGGAGGGATCTCGCAGGGCGTCGGGGCAAATATCGTTGCCCTTGTCGGCCTCATCGGGCTCCAGGTGAACGCGATGCTCGCGGCCTTCAACATGCTCCCCATAAGCGTGCTGGACGGCAGGAAAGTGCTGGCCTGGAACCCGGCGGTCTTTGTTGCCCTCATCGTTGCCGCGTTCGGTGTCCTCGTGGCGTCGTTCTATCTCTTTACCATCTAACCTTTTTTTTTAATTAACAAAAATTGCAAAAAATCAGACCGTGTTCTGTTCCAAAGACCACATCAATAAAATTACGCTCTTGGGGGCTCCGGCAAGCCTCCGCCCCCGCCGCTGGGGCATCCCCCGGTTGCAATAATACGGTATTACCTTCATTCATGAATTCTCCTGACGCAGGTAACAGGGCACTATCGCAATTGCGCCCCGTCCCCCTCGGGGGACTGGTGGCGCAAGAGGGGGGCGGCATACCGCAAACCAAAATCTTTCTATTTTTTTTATGAAATATCTGCTACCCTCACGCACCCTCACTCTTGATCTTCTCCATCTCCCGCACCACCTGCACGCCCTTCTCGAACGCATCCTTTAACGCGGTCGGGTGGTTCTTGATCCCGTTGGAGATGTCCATGCCGCGTGCAAGGATGTTATCCTCGGTAACGTACTCAAAGCCCGTGTCGTGGAAGAGGGCCCGAACCGCCGGGAACGCACTGTCGAAGACATCCTTCCGGTCGGTCCCGGCCGTGGAGATGAAGATCCCCCGGTGCCGTCTGCTGTGTTCTTCGGAAAAGGTGAGCGTCTTTAACAAAAATTTCCGCGACCAGAGGTACTGGGCCCGGTCAATGAACCCCTTGAGCTGGGCCGTGATCCCCATGCTGTAGATCGGCGAAGCTACCGCAACGCAGTCCGCAAGAAGGATCTTGTCGAACAGGGGCGGGGCATCGTCTTTTACAATGCAGTCCCCGGTCTTGTGGCAGGCATTACACCCCCGGCACGGCGTGTAATTGAGATCCTTTAACACCACTTTCTCCACATCCGCCCCGGCCGACCGGGCCCCGTCCAGGAAACTGTCAAGGAGCGTCTCGGTGTTCCCGTGCCGGTGCGGGCTGCCGGATATCCCAAGGACCGTGACCGTCATTGCCCGGCGCCTCCCGCGAGGCGGGCTTTGAGCTCCGCCACGACAGCCTTCCCGAGCTTCTCCGCATCAGTCTTTGCCGTTGGGTGCTGCAGGATTGCGCCTTTCTCGTCCACGCCGTTTACCATCAGGTACCGGATATCGGCGTCTTTGATCTCGATCACGTGGTAGAAGCACTTGACCGACGGCACCAGTGCATCGAAAACGTACGGCCAGGTCTGGCCGGCCGAAGCCAGGAACACACCCATGCGCCTGCCTTTGCGCTCCGGGGGAACGACCGGGAGTTTGAGCACGTACTTCCGGGACCGGAAGACCTGCGCCCGGTCCACGAGCATCTTTACCTGCGAACAAAGGCCCATGCAGAAGACGGGGGACGAGAGGACGATACAGTCCGCATCCACGATCTTGTCGTGGTAAATATCCATGCCGTCCCGCCGGATGCACTTGTTGAGTTTCTCGCACGCATTGCAGCCCTGGCAGGGATTGATATTTGCCTCGGTGAGCGGGACTTTCTCGACGGCAACCTCCGGGTCGGCAGCCATGGCGGCAAGCGTCCAGTCAAGGAGGGTCTCGGAATTCCCGTGCCGGCGCGGGCTGCCGGCGAACGCGAGGACTTTGATCGGCATAGATGATGCTTGGCGGTGGGGGATGAAAAATTATTGGATACAGGAGGGGGTAGGCACGGGCTCCACGCATCGGGTGCCGTTTCCCGGAATCCCTTAACCGATTTGTACGTATCGCAGTTCCCATACCGAGTTTTTACATTCATCACATCTTATCAATTATCGGAACCGTATCTTGGTACATAGTATCAATATTCGGAACCACCAATTTTGCTTTATCTAATGAAATTTCCGAAATTGTTATTTCGGTTTTTGCTTTATTATCAAATACACCAGTTACAACCATTTGTCCTTTTATTTTATGCTCTTTAATGATGGGATCCCAGTTAGGATCACCGTAACATTCGAATTTATAATAGGAAAACCCTGCAATACTATCACCGGACTTTATAAGAGTACTTCCATCATAATTTGGACTTTTTATCCCCAAAACAGAATATATCTTGATATTATCACCAATAGTAACTTGGGGATCTGGAATTGTGAGAGGATCTAATTCACTCCATCTTCCATTAATTGATTTAATTTTAAGATGCCACGAATTTAATGCGACGTCTCTCAAGCCTTTGTTACGAATTCCAATATAAATAAGAAATCCGAATCTCCTTGTAACCTGATCATGATATTGACCCGGAGGTAAAGCAAAAAACCACTGATATATCTCAGGATGGATTGGATCAATTAATAAAATGGGTCGCTCTCGTAAAAATGTCCATAATAGTATCAGGCCATTTACTAAACCCAATATCAACGCAGATGATTCTAATAGAACTTTAAAATTTTGCGTTAATATCCAATTAATCTCAAGCATATTGGCATATCAACGCGTTACAAAAATAATGGTTTCTTTCTTCAGAACTTTGGTTATCGTAACCTTTGACGAGGACTATTTGATCTAGAAATGGATGGTACTTCCAGACCTCCATTCCGAATGAGTCGATATTATCTTATCCAAATGGATCTGGAATGATTGTCCCGCCCCGCTCAAATCTTCTTATAGCAGAGGTACCAGTCCTTGCACTCGTACCCCTCGCTCATTCGCTTCTCCATCTCGGCCGCGGTCTTTGGCGGGGCCACGACCACCTTGTCGCCCGGCTGCCAGTTTGCCGGCGTCGAAACCTTGAACTGGTCGGTGGTCTGGAGCGCTTTAATGAGCCGGATGATCTCCGGCATGAACCGGCCGTTCGAGAGCGGGTAGTAGATCATCGCCCGCAGGATCCCCTTGTCGTCGATAAAGAAGACGCACCGGACCGCCGCAGTCGAACTCTGCGCCGGGTGGATCATGCCGTACTTCTTTGCCACTTTCATGTTTAAGTCGGCAATCACCGGGAACGGGATGGCAACCCCCATCTTCTCTTTGATGTTTCTTACCCAGGCAAGGTGTGCCGACACGCTGTCCACGGAGAGGCCGACAAGCTTCACGTTGAGCGCCGCAAGCTCGTCGTGGATCGCGGCAAACGCCATGAACTCCGTTGTACAGACCGGGGTAAAATCGGCCGGGTGCGAAAACAGCACCACCCATTTCCCCTTAAGGTCCGAGAGTTTCATCGGGCCCTGCGTAGTATCAGCTTCGAAATCCGGCGCAGGCTCGCCAAGCGCCGGAAGAACCGGACAGGTCTCTTCAGTCATACCTGCACCCGGTTACTTCTTCATCACTTCATCGAGCTGGGCCTTGCCGTACACATAGGCCGGCATACCGGCGAGCAGGAACGCAACCCTGAGCGCTTCCTCGACCTCGGCCTTCGTGCACCCGAGATTTGCCGCGCCCATCAGCTGGGCCCGGACCGCGTGCTGGTCGCGGAGCGAGGCTGCGATGGCGATTGCGATCAGCTTCTTGGTCTTCTTCGTGAGCTTGCCGTCGCTCCAGATGTGGTCCTCCATCTTGATGACGAGGTCGTACATCCCGGGGTCGTTCACGGTCAGCTCCTTGAAGAATTTCGGCACTTTCCCGATCTTCTTTCCAAGGTTTTTGAGCTCTTTTTCGGTACCTTTCCTTACGGTTGCTTTCTTTGCAACGGGTTTCTTTGCTGCTGTCTTTTTTACTACCATGTTCTTTCACATCCTTTTTTATTCACTCTTTGAGTTTCATGGGTTCGCCGCAGCAGATCAGTTCTCCGCCGCCGGCTTCCTTGACCACAACCACGTTACCGCAGATCTCGCATACGAAAACCTGCCCTTCTGCTGAAACATTCACCATGTCTGGGCACTTCCTCCGCACGGTTCGGGGATCGGCAGGAAAAGAGCGTTTCCGCCCGGATCGTCCCGGGTCCCCGGATCGCCCCGGTCCGGGGCGTTCCTTTTGCATTCACCTGGCAGTACGTTCGCCGGAAAAATAAGAAAATTACTGGAAGCTCTTACCGCGTTTGGGCGGGTTCTTCGCATCCTCGGGAGTCTTGATATCCGGCCGGATGTGGGTCATCGGGAAGCACTGGTATTCCTCGCAGGCACAGGCCGGGCACTTGCGGAGATCCTGCTCGCTCTTGTCGAGCGTATACTCCTTCCCGCAGTCAATGCACACGTACTTTCCCGGCCCGACCTTCTGGCCTGCCGTATACGTCTTCTGTTCGGTCAGATGTATCACCAGACTTCACATTTATACCAATGATATATATCAGTTCTGTTTGTGCAAAATTGCCGGGAACGCTCTCCTGCCGGGCCGGCAGCACATGCAAAGGTATATTGCGTGTTTTTCCCCAATGCTGGTATGAGAAAGAAGGTCGTCGGGCTCCTGGGGAGCCCCTTATCCGAGGGGAACACCGCCCGGCTCCTTTCATCCGCACTTGACGGCGCACGGGACGCCGGCTGCGAGACGGAACTCATCGACGTGACCTGTCTCCAGTTCCAGTCCTGCCAGGAGATGTTCTTCTGCCGCGAGCACGACACCTGCATCCTCGACGACGACATGCAGCAGATGTTCCCGAAACTCGCTTCTGCCGACGGCCTGATCGTGGCAACCCCGGTCATGACGATGGGCATCCCCGGGATGCTCAAGTCGCTCATGGACCGGTGCCAGGTCTTTTTCATGGCCAAGTACCACCGGAAACAGCCGCTTGTCCCGCCTGAAAAGCGCGACACGAGAGCCGGCCTCTTCATCTGCATTGCCGGCATGGACATCCCCGAGGTCTTTGTCGGCCCGAAATTATCCATGCGGGCATTCTTCGACATCATCGACTGCCGGTACGGGGACGAGCTGCTGGTAAACGGCATGGACCGGATCGGGGATCTCCGGGATCAGCCGGCAATCACCGGCGCAGCGTACAAAAAAGGATACGAACTCGGCGTCTCGATCGGCGGGGCCGGACGGTCCGGCCCGCCCGGCGGGACACCGGCACCGGACCTGCCCGGGCTCGGGCAGGATCCCCGGTGAGTTCCTGAAAAACCGTATGACACCAAAGAAAATTCTCGTAGTCGAGGACAATGTGATCGTGGCCATGGAGCTCCAGGCCCGGCTCGTCCAGGCCGGCTACCTTGTCACCGGCATTGCCGCAACCGGGGAAGCGGCAGTACAGCAGGCCCTCAGCCGCCGCCCCGACCTGCTCCTCATGGATATCACGCTCAAAGGGGACATGGACGGCATTGAAGCGGTCCACCGGATCCAGGAGGAATACGCGCCGGCCGTTATCTACATAACCGCCTATGCAAACGAATCCGTCAGGAACCGGGCCATGGCAACGCATCCCGCCGCCTACCTGACAAAACCGTTCGAGCCCGGGGAACTCTTCAGGGCCGTAACCCGGGCCCTCGAATAAGAAGGACCGGCCCCGGGTTACTTTTTTGGTTCCTCGATTCCCCTGAACCGGATCGTAAAGCGCGTCCCTTCGCTCGCATCGAGGGAGATTTCTCCGTCCAGCTGGCTCGCAAGGTTGTTTACCAGCTGGAGGCCAAGCGAGGTCGTGTTCCTGAAATCCACGTCTTTGGGGAACCCCACGCCGTTATCGGTAATGACCAGCGTGTACTGGTGGGGGGCGGTCAGCCCGATATCGATCCGGATCCGGCCCGGCCTCCCGTCGGGGAACGCGTACTTGAGGGAGTTGGAGACCAGCTCGTTGATCAACAGGCCGCAGGGGATCCCGGTCTCGATGTTGAGCGTCAGGTCATCCGGGGTTACCGAGATCCCGAACGTCACCCGGTCGTCATCCACGCCGTACGAGTCCTTGAGGGCATCCACGAGCCCTTCGAGGTACGTGACGAACGGGATCCGCCCGATATCCTTTGACCGGTAGAGTTTCTCATGGATAAGCGCCATCGATTTCACCCGGGTGCGGCATTCCCGCAGGATCCCCTGCGTGAACGGATCCGAGACATTGACGGACTGGAGGTACAACAGGCTTCCGATGATCTGGAGGTTGTTCTTGACCCGGTGGTGGATCTCTTTTAAGAGCATCTCCTTTTCGTGGAGCGAGGAGAGGATGAGGGCATCTGCCCGCTTCTTTTCTACCACGCGCCACATGGCATCCATCAGGAGCGTAAGCTGCTGCACATCGGATTCGGTATAATCGGTCTCCTTGTTCCCGACACCGGCAACGGCAACGATATGATCCTTTTCAAAGAGCGGGACATTCATGTGCCGGGTGAGGGCCATGTGGCCCTCGGGGAGTCCTTTTTTTAACGGGGACCGGGCTGCATAATCGTTGGTGATGACGGGTTGCCTCTGCCGGATCGCCTCGCCCCACAGGCCGGTCTCGCTCACCTTGTACCGGACCGGTTTGGTCTTCATGGCGCATTCTTCCATGGCTTTCGAGGACCAGTGGTGCATATAGAGCTCGGACTCGTCTTCGTTCGTACAGGCAACGTACCCGAGCGGGCTTGCGGTCAGTTCGAGCGCCTTTTCAAGGGCAAACCGGACGATCTCGTCGTCGGATTCGGCACTCATCTGGCTGATCCGGAGAAGTGTTTTCGCCCGTTCGGACTCGGCCCGTATGATCTCCTCGGCCTTCTTCCGCTCGGTAATGTCTCTTCCGAGGCCCATGAAGCCGGAGGGCGTGCCGTCCGGTTTTTTTATGAGCGAGAGCGTGGTCTCCGCCCAGTACGAGGTGTGGTCCTTGTTCTTGAACTCCAGATCGAGGATCCGGGAGATGTGGCGGTTCGGGTATCGTTCGGACTCCGCGATCATACTGGTGAGGATCTCCTGCATCACGGGCCTGTACGGCGGGGAAAGATGCTCCAAAAGAGGCATCGACCGCAGTTCTTTCGAGGTATAGCCACGTTTCCGCTCGGCCGAGGGACTGATAAACGAGATCTTCTGGTTCAAGTCGATAAGCCAGATCGTATCGTCCATATTCTCGGTTATGATCCGGTACCGCTCCTCGCTCTCGCGGAGCGCTGCCCGGGCCTTCTCTTTCTGGTCGATGTGCCGGATCTGGTTCTTGAGCTCGGCAAACAGGGCCTGCGGGTCGCCCCCTTTCTGGAGATAGAAGTCCGCCCCGTTGTTAAGCGCCTCGATGATGACGGCTTCCCGCCCCTTCCCGGAAAAGATGATAAACGGGGTCGTGTTGCCCCAGCTCTTGAGCTGTTTGAGGAACATGATGCCGTCCACACCGGGCATCTCGTAATCGGAGACGATGACATCGTACCGGGTGCTCTTAAGCGCCTCCATGGCAGCCTCGGCAGACAAAAACGTGTCCACTTTCATGTCCCGGTCCTTTTCAAGGAACCGCCGGGAGATGTCGCAGAGGACCTCTTCATCGTCGACAAACATTACCGAGATCGGCGTGGTACCAGGCATAGCGCTCCTGTTATGAACGGGTGATGAGATTTATAGATGCTCCAGATATAATTCTTGCCAATACTCCCGGGCGCGGCGGGCGATCAGAGGAGACCTTGCTCTTTCATGCTCGCATACCCGGTCTTTGTGACGATAATGTGGTCGAGCAGCGGGATCCCGAGCAGGGCGCCGGCCTCCGATAACTGCCGGGTGATCGCAATGTCCTGGGGGCTTGCGTCGAGCGATCCCGAGGGATGGTTGTGCACGCAGATGACCGAGGCCGCCCGGCGGGCAATCGCTTCGGCAAAGACCTCGCGGGGGTGGACCAGGCTGTGGTTGAGGATCCCGATCGTGACCACCCGGCGTTCGATCACCTCGCCGGCACCGGTCAGGCTGATGCAGATGAAATGCTCCTGGGGCTTGTCGCGGTACTCTGCGACCAGGACAAGGACATCGTCCGGCTTTTTTATCACAACCGAACCGGCCGGTTCGTAGCGCCGGCGCCCGAGTTCGAGGCTTGCCATGATCTGGGCTGCTTTCGACGGGCCGATGCCCCCGGTGCCGAGGATGTCCTCGTACCGGACCTCGCGGGACCGGTCCCCCAGGAGCGCGGTGATGTCCCGGGCAATGGCCCGTACGTCCCGGCCTTGTATCCCGCGGCCGAGGATCGCTTCGACCAGTTCGGTATCCGAGAGGGTAACGGCGCCTTTCTTTGCGATCTTTTCCCGGGGCCGGTCATGCTCCGGCACCTCCTTCATGGTCCTGATACGATCACCCGGTCGGCGGGACGGCCCGGTTGTCCGGCACGGGCATCCCGCGCACCCGTTTTAGTACCGGGATCGCCTGCAATTTATATAATTCCATCTATTTTTTCGCGGAATGTACCCGGCCGGGCGGTTTTTTGGGGGCGGTCTGCCCCATGAAGAATCTTTATGTAACTCCCTCTCCATACCTTCCCTCATGACAACCCAGAAGGATGCAATGGAAGCATTTGCCGGCGAATCGCAGGCAAACCGGAAATACCAGGCATTTTCCGAAAAAGCAGCCGCCGAGGGGTTTAAGAATATCGCAACGCTCTACAAGGCCGCATCGGAGGCAGAGGCCATCCACGCGAAACGACTCTTAAAAGTGCTCGGGGCAGTAGGAACCACCGAGAAGAACCTTGAGGGCAGCGTCGAGGGAGAGACCCACGAGTACACCTCGATGTATCCCGCGTTTGTCAGGGACGCCGAGGCAGAGAAGAAGAGCGAAGCCGTGATGACCTTCACCCACGCCATGAAGGCCGAAGAGGTCCACGCGGGACTGTACAAAAAAGCGCTTGCCGCCATCAAGGCCGGCCACGACCTCGGGAGCGAGAAGATCTTCCTCTGCCCGGTCTGCGGCAACATCGAGATCGGCAAGGCCCCGGACAAGTGCCCGATCTGCGGCGTGTTCGGCAAGCAGTTCAAGGAAATCACCCTCTGATCTTTTTTATTATTTTTTTACCACGGGGACCTCCGGTTCCCGCGGTTCGCTTTAAAAAAAGTCCTGCCCCCGGACGATCGTCTTACGGCTTGTGGTTGCGGCGGTGGACCCAGAAGATCACGACAATGAGTGCGATCAGAGTAGCCCACGACGCGGAATAGATCACGATGATGGGGTATTCGAGGATGGTATTTTTCAGGGAGACTGCCGGCGGTTCCCCGGCCGGGCTTTCAAAGGTGAGTTCAACGCCCGCCGGGAACCGGGCCGGGCCGCCAAAGTAGTGCACGATCACCGTTGCATTGCCGGACGCTATCACGCCTTTTACCGGTGCATTGTTGGTGGCCGGGAACGCGACCGCCCGGTTGAGCCGGTTCTCCCCGTCGCGGAGTTCCACGTACCATTCGTCGGGATAGGTTTCCGGGTAGACATCGGTCGCACGGATAACCAGTTCCGAGCCGGGGCGGACCGTTACCTGCCAGGTCCCGTTCTCGGTGCTGCCGGAGAAGCTCAGGCGCCGTGTCGCGTTCTCGCCCGGCGCAAGTACAAGCGTGCCGGACGGGAGGTACTCCGTGGTTGCCGTGGCATTGGGAAGCGTCAGGATACCGGTGCCCGGGACGACCGTGCACCGGAACCGGTCGTCCATTACCTCGGCGTACGACAGGGCGCGGGGATAGATCCGGAGCTCATCGATCCCGCCCGTAAAGTACCCGGGTGCAACGGGATCCGGGGAACCGGATGTCCCTGCCTCGGCGCCCGCCATCACGGCATTTGCCGCAGGATACCGGATCGCGCCGGTGGCGTTCTGCTGGTTGCGCATCACGCCGTCAAGGTAAACCCGGGCAGTCTGCCCGTCATAGGTCCCGGTCACGTGATGCCACTGGAGCGACGCGATATTCTCGTGCGGCACCGTGACGGCCACATCGCTGCCGTTATCGAGGCCCACCGTCCAGTACAGGTCGTTCCCGTCATCGAAGGCGAGACGGTATCCCCCGCTCCCGCCGGCACGGGTCGAGACGAGCGTTTCGGGGAACGTGTCGTTCCCGTAGAACCAGAGGGAGACCGTGACGGCATCGGCCGGGTGGTTTGCTGCCGTATAGGGAATCGCCACGTAATTCGCATTGCCGTCAAGGAAGATCGCCTTGACGCACCCGCTGTTATCGACCCGGTGGGCATTGCCGACAATCGAGCCCGGGTTCCCGTGGCCGGACGCATCGAGAACGATCTTCCCGCTGCCTTCGTTGAAGTTCAGGTACACCGCCGGGTCCCGGGCGGAGTCCGCGGCAAGGGCTGCTGCACAACAGAGCAGGAGCACCAGCGCCGCCGCATACCCGCACCTTCTGCCAAAGCCGGTCATCGCACACCTGTCCTTCGTCTAATTGGTGTATTGGTGCTCACAGGAAAAAGAACATTGCGTTCGGGTACTGTACCTGCCGCGAGAGATACTATTTATACGTAAAAAAACCTCTTCGCTTTCATGAGCACGGTTACCGTTTATTCGACCCAGAACTGCCCGTACTGCCGGATGGCAAAGGCATTCCTGGACAAGCAGAACGTCCCCTACACCGCCATCGATGTGGGCACCGACCGGGCTGCGGCACAGAAGATGATCGATCTGACCGGCCAGCGGGGCGTGCCGGTGATCGTGGTCGATGACGAAGTGATCGTGGGCTTTGATTCGGAGCGCTTAAACGAGCTCTTCGGGACGCCGGTGGAGAGCGAACGCTACGATGCGATCATCGTGGGCGCCGGCCCGGCCGGGCTCACCGCGGGCGTGTACTGCGCACGGAAGCTCCTAAAGACCCTGATCGTGTCGGAGAATGTGGGCGGGCAGGCGCTCGAATCGTGGGCGATCGAGAACTACCCGGGCTACCGGATGATCACGGGCGAGGACCTGATGAAGAAGTTCGAGGAGCAGGTGCGCACGCTCGATGTCCGGCTCGAACTGGTGGGGGTAAAAAGCATCCGGCAGGGCGCCGAAGGATTGTTCGAGGTCACGACCGCGTCCGGCACGCTTCTTTTGGCAAAGAGCGTGATCTTAACGCAGGGCAAGCAGCCCAAGATGCTCGGGGTCCCGGGCGAGGAGAACTATCTTGGCCGGGGCCTTTCGATCTGCGCGACCTGCGACGGTCCGCTCTACAAGGGAAAGAAGGTGGCGGTGGTGGGCGGCGGGAACTCCGGCGTCCAGACCGCGATCGAGATGAGCGGGATCGCATCGTCCGTGAGCCTGATCGCGAGGAGCACCATAAAAGCCGACCCGGTGTACGTGAAGAAGCTCGACGGGATAAAAAACATCACGATTCACCAGCATTCGCAGATCGCCGGGCTCTCGGGCGACAAGTTCCTTTCCCGCATCACCTTAAAGACGGAGGGGCAGCCCGACCAGGAGATCGGCATTGACGGCGTCTTTATCGAGATCGGCTGGACGCCGAACACCGGGTTCCTCGACGGGCTCGTGGATCTCAATGACCGCGGCGAAATTGTCGTGGACGTGGACGGGAAGACGAGCCGGCCCGGGGTCTTTGCAGCAGGCGATGTGACCTCGGTAAAAAGCAAGCAGATCATTATCGCTGCCGGGGATGGGGCAAAGGCGGCTCTCGAAGCGTACGAGTACCTGATGAAACAGGGCTGATCGTTTTTTTGCCCGGGGAAGACCGGGCACAGGTCTAATCCCTGTTTTTGGGAGATTTGCCCGACAGCAACAAAATAGAAATGGTTATCGTCGGGAAATATAATTAAAAGAATATGAAAAGATCTTTTGTTCTCTTGATCGTTACCTGTTTTCTCCTCATTGTCGCGGCGGGATGCACAAGTTCCACAGGCACTTCAGCAGCGGCAACCCCAACAGTGACTGCCGTACCGGTCACGTCGATACCGGTGACCACGCAGATCCCCGCGACCACGGATAGTATTACGACAACGGCAACATCGAAGCCGGCGGTTGTATCAACCACCGCCAGCGCAACGGATCCGATTCTGCACCGGTGGGTACGGCAGTACCCCTCGCTTACCTCTGCCGGCTGGGTCGCATATGAGTTCAAATTTTATCCCGATGGCAGCCTTGTTTATAATTTTGGAACCCCGAAAATGACAGCGGGGAACATTCAGGTCGTATCAACCTATGAGGCGACCGGTACATGGGTGAAGAGTGGGAACAATACCTATCTCCTGCATTACCTGCCACTCGGCCGGACCGGCGCGCAGATAGTTGACGAATATACATGGGTACCGGAAACCATCGATAAGGAATATGGCCGGACTATCCCGGAGCATATCATCAGTCAGGATGAGATTGACGAGTATGCTCACTCTGCCCGGGAGATCATGGCCGACGAAATGATGTACCCGGAGCGGGCGAAGGTGGACTGACGATAGCAGAACGGGAGCCGTAATCATGAGAAAAAATATCATTATCTCAACAATTATCCTCGTCAGTCTTGCCCTTGTAATTGTTGCTGGATGCGCAAGCACCCAATCTAACGATCCTGTTGTAGGTGCATGGAGCACCTCATCGGGGTCTTTATGGACTTTCACAGCAAACGGCCAGTACCAAGCGGTAAATTCCGAAAGGACAGAAACCATCAGCGGAAATTGGACGAAAATAAAAGATGGTGAGTATCAGGTAACCGCCGGGCAACTTATCGGTACCTATATTTACAATTCTTCTGAAGATACCCTGATCTCGTCAATATCAAATGCAAAGGCAGTCCGTTTCACCGGGCAAAATTTACCGACATTAACCACAGTTTCGGCATCCCCAACATCAGTAATTACTGCGGTTGCCACAGCATCCCTTACGGCATCTCACGGGTCCGATCCGATTGTCGGAACGTATACCTGTGATGCAGGATCGGCCGGTTATGGTCAGGTGACATTTAATGCCGATGGGACTTTTGTCGAATATTTCAATCTAGCCGGGAAGGCACCCGTTCAGGCTACCGGCACATGGCAATATAATAACGGCGTATACCTCACAGCACTTACGACCGGAGCGACAAATGTTTGGGTGATAACACCGAGCGGTGCGGTGAAGGATGAAAACGCTCTTATTTACGTCCCCGGCACCGAGCATGGAAAGGTGCAAGTAACCCAAACCACTTCCGGTAGTGGGGGTTCGAAAGTCACTTCTTTCAAGGGTTATGGTGACGACGTGCAATCTTTCACAGCAACTGGCGATGGGATGCGGATCTTCAGTATGTCGTATTCCGGGGAAAGTAATTTTATTATCTGGTTGGAAGATTCACAGGGCAACAAACTTGATCTATTAGTCAACGAGATTGGATCCTATAATGGTAAAACTTCTGAACGTATGGGGCCGGGGACATACTACCTCGATGTGTCAGCGAGCGGCCCATGGACCGTAACCCTCACTTCGATATAATCTTCTTTTTTCACTTTTACGTCTTATACCAAATCCCTTTTTCACTTTGGCATTTATGCCCTATTCTGGAGATTATTATTCCACTCTCTTCCCAGAAGGGTTTCCTAGAAGTTTGTAATGACCAGCTGCTAAACCAGATTCCTGTTATTTCGGCGGGATCTGGCGTACCGTGCCAAACCCTGACGAGACGGATTTCCCGATGCCAAGGAGATCGGGGATCACGAAATTTGCCTGGAATTTCCCGGTAAAGGTCATGTCGGTGACATCCCCGATCCGGTCTTTCTGGAAATGGAGGTTCGTATCGCATCTGATGGGCGCGGGGTTCTCATAGCCAAGCGATTTTGAGAGGGACCCGATGTTCTGGACCAGGATCTTCTGGACAAATCCGTCCCGTTCCTCTTTGCCTTTGAGTTTGTAGAACCTCTTGTAGTTCTCCTGGCTGAACGGGAGCCAGGGCGTCAGGAACTCATAGGTATGGAGCGTGTCTGCGATCCCGAACTCCCCGGCCGCGATCCCGGTGCTGTGCCCGGTGATCCGCCAGGTCTCCGTGCCCGGCCGGATTTCGGGAGATTCATCGCAGATTGTTTTGAGGACTTCTGCACCTTCGTTGATGCCAATCACGGTATGGATGTTTTTGATCAGCTTGTACTGGATGACCGGGTACCGGTAGATGAACGCGGTAGTATCGTTCTTGTGGAGTTCGGTGTACCCGGCTAATTTTGCGGCAAAGAACCCGCGCAGCTCCTTAATTGTGCCGGCCATCGGATTGGCCGGGTCAAGGGTCAGGGTGAAGGTGTTGAGGATCATGGGGTCTGGCTCGATCGTTTCTGTGGTATCTACAAATGATGCGCAGAGGTCATAAGGGTAATTCATGGTGCAGGACACATGTCCGGTACATGGTCGTGCGTCCCTCCGGTAAAACTGGGCCTCATCAGATCATGCCAATGAGGCATGGGGGATTTTTTTTAAGGGGTGCATCCGGTTCGTACCGGGTTTTTTCCTGCTTGTATGAACTTTCGCGCGAGAAAATTTCCAAAAGATCGCCACGAAAGTTGGAAAAACTGCCCGTATGTGCAGGTCTCACGACGGAGAGTGCCGGCTGCCGGAAAATTTTTCCGGCCGATCGCGTCCCGCTCGTACGGTCTGAAATTTTTTCCGGCCAAAAATTTTTGGTTTGAAAATTGATCTGCCCGGTTTTTTTTGCCGCGAAAGTTTTTCCGGCAGATTTTTTTTGGCGCGAAAGTTGAAAATCCTAAAAAATTTCCGGTTGAAAGTTGAAAATTTTAAAAAAAGTTGGCGCGAAAGTTGAAAAAAAGGTGTTAGTTATGCAACTAACTCACTTCTCCGTCGTAAATCCTGCGATACGGAACCGGTACCGGGATCAGAAAACACGGACTTTTTTTGGCCGCGAAATTTGAAAAACCAAAAAAATTTCCGGTCGAAAGTTGAAAATCCCAAAAAATTTTGGATTGAAATTTCTCCGGCCGGATTTTTTCCGGTTTGAAAGTTGGAAAATCCAAAAAAGTTCCGGGCGAAAGTTTGTGCGGCCGGATTTTTCCGGACGAAAATAAAAAATGCCGGGAAAAGTTTGGAGGGGAAAATCCCGGGCTGGTAGGTTCAGGACCGTCTTTCTGCTTGCAGCCCCCTTTGCGCCATCCCTGCCCCCCAAGGGGGGCGGGGGCGCGAGCGATACACTCTGACTTACCTGCATTCAGACCTGCTCCCGGTACGGGTAATACAGCACTATCGCAATGGGGGGATGCCCACGCGGCGGGGGCTTTAGCCCCCAAGAGCGTCTTCTTATCGGGAGTGACCATCGATACTGCATCATTATGATAAATTTCCCCGTCGGAGATCTGAGAAACGCTCACAGATTGCACCGGTTGGCAGATCTCAGGCTCATATAACCATTCCATTGATCCCAAAAAGCCTGTCAACAGAAGCCCGCTATTTTGCAGGATCAATCGGCTTTTTAATCGCTTTATTCCTTGAAATACCCGATTAAAACAGTATTTTCTATGCGCGTGGACACGATTTCCTGTGGAACCGGTTGCAGGGGTTTTCCTGATACCTGCTCCTCCGTCGGAGAAACGATCGCACGGGACATAAGGTCCGGTATTCCGGGAACTACCCCCGGGAAGGGGCAGTACCCGCGCCCGGGTGGCTGCCGGGAAAGGGCACTTCCTGGTAAAAAGGGCTTATTCCTTCTCCTTTCCGGCCAGCCGGTCCTTCTCCCGGTACCCTTCCAGAAGAACCGTCATGATATTTTTGACCGGCTTGTCCGAGTGGCTCGCGATATGGAACTCGCAGAACGGGCAGGAGGTGATCACGAGATCGGCCCCGGTCTTTTTGATCTCTTCGCGCCGCTTTTCGCCAAGCGCCGCCGCCTCATCGGGCAGCCCGGACTTTACCCCGCCGCCCGAGCCGCAGCAGATGGAGGGCATCTCGACAAGGTCCACCACCTGCCGGATCAGCTGCCGGGGCTCCTCTCTGATATCCTGGCCCCGCAGTAAGTGGCAGGGATCGTGGTAGGTTGCTTTCAGCGGGAGCTTTGCCGGCGGCTCGATTCCGTAATTCGCAAGGACTTCGTTGATGTCCATGACCTTAAACGGGGTCGCGTAATCGTGCTTGAGGGTCGATCCGCACCCGGCGCACATTGTCATCACCGTGTCGAGCCGGCGGGTCCGGAACGCATCGATGTTGCGTTTCCTCAGGGTATCCACATAATCGAGCTGGCCGGTCCGGATCAGCGGCGAGCCGCAGCAGACCTGGTCGCGGGGGATGATCACCCGGATACCGTTCCTTTTTAGGATCTCCATTGCATCGAGCGCCGACTGCTGCTGGCGCAGGTTGTACATGCAGCCGACAAAGAAGCCGACCGTTGCCCTGACCGGGCCATCGGGTTCGATGATGAAGCCCGACTGCTCCATAAACGTTGGTGCGGTCCGGACAACACTGCGGCCGGTCTCTTTGATAAGCGCCTCGACCTCGCGGTGCCGGGGGAACGTGAAGCCCTGCTTGTTTGCGAGCGCCCGGAGCTTCTCGATCGCTTTCCCGGGGATCCTGATCTTCTTCGGGCATACCTTGAAACACGCCTGGCAGCTCGTGCAGGTAAAGAGCCCGTCGCGGACCGCGTCCGGCACCCGGTTTTTGCTGTCCCGGGGATCGAGCGCGAGCCGCATCTCCTGTCGCATCGCGGTGGGCCCGAGGAACTTTGTCACGTCCATGGCCGGGCAGACCGAGACGCAGGCCATGCACTCGATGCAGTCCCGGAGGGGTTTGATCTCATCGATCTCTGCCTTTACCGGGAGCCGTTCGGTCCCGTGCTCGGCTGGCACGAGCGAGGCGATCTCGCGGATCTTCGGGAGGATATCGGCCACGAGATCCTTTTTCACCGGGAGGTTGAGCGGCGCAATGATCATCCCGTCCGCTGCCTCCGCCATGCAGGCAAGGACCGGCTCGCCGTTTACCCGCACCGCACAGCTCCCGCACTGCCCCGAGCTGCAGCAGTAGCGGTACGCGAGCGTTGCATCGAGAGTATCGTGGATCGCGTGCAGGACGTGGAGGACCCGGGCGCCGTCGTTCACGCTCACCGTGTACGGCACGAACTGCGGTTCTGCGTCCTTTTCGGGATCGAACCGCTGGACGGTGACGTGCAGCTCCTTCATGCCGCCACCTTCCTCTTTTCGATCCCCTCGCGGTTCTTCGAGATGTACGTGTGGCCGAAGGGCGAGTGCAGCGCGTCCCATTCCTGCGTGAGATCGGTCCGCATGTTGGCGCCCCGGGACTCGGGCCGGAGGAGCGCCGAGCGGCAGATGAGCGAAGCGGTAACAAGCATGTTCTCAAGGATACAACAGTCCGCAAGGTTCCGGGCCGATGCGGCTTTGACCGGCACCTGCGCGAGCCGGTTTGCGGTGGCAAGCGCGGCTTTTATCCCCGCCTCGTCCCGGAAGATCCCGGCGCCCTTCCACATTGCGAGCTGGAGATCCTTTCTCGCGTCCGCCGGGTTTTCTGTCCCGGCAAGGAACCGGTCGAGCCGGTTCCTCTGGCGTTCGATCTGGGCCGGGTCCACCTTTTTTGCCCGGCGCTCTTCCTGTGCGGCTGCCGCGCCCGCCCGTTTCCCGAAGACCTGCGTGTCGGCAAGGGCGTTCCCGCCGAGCCGGTTTGCGCCCTGCACGCCGCCGGCAGATTCCCCGCAGGCAAAGAGGCCGGGGATCGTTGTCCTGCATTCGGGCGTGATCCGCAGGCCGCCCATGATGTGGTGGGCCGTGGGAGCGACTTCCATGGGCTCTTTTCGTATATCCACGCCGTACGTGAGGAACTGTTCGAGCATCACCGGCAGCCGGGTCTCGATCTGTTCGGCCGGCAGGTGGGTCACGTCGAGGTACACGCCGCCGCGTTCCGTGCCCCGGCCCTGTGCGATCTCGGTTGCAATCGCCCGGGAGACCACGTCGCGCGTGGAGAGTTCCATCCGGTCCGGGTCGTACCGCTTCATGAACCGCTCGCCGAGATTGTTCTTCAAAACCCCGCCCTCGCCCCGCACGGCTTCGGTAATGAGCCGGCCCCTTGCATCGTACGGGAACACCGCGCCGGTCGGGTGGAACTGGACCATCTCCATATCGACGAGTTCCGCTCCCGCCCGGTAGCCCATGGCGTACCCGTCGCCGGTCCCGCTCGACGAGTTCGTGGAGACATCGTAGACTTTCGTCCCGCCGCCGGTGGCAAGGATCGTGCTGTCGGCCGTGATCGCGACAAGCTCCCCTTTCTCGTCAAGGGCAAGCGCCCCCGCCACCCGGTCGCCGTCTTTGAGGAGATCGATCACCGTCACCTCTTCGAGTTTTGTCACGTCCGTCCCGGCAAGGCGCTCAACAAGCGTCTTCATCATCTCGTGGCCGGTCCGGTCCCCGGCATAACAGGTCCGGGGGAACCGCTGGCCCCCGAACGGGCGCTGGGCAACTTCGTCCTTTTCGGTGAAATCAAAGACTGCACCCCACCGGATCAGGTCGGATATCCGGAGCGGCGATTCTTTCACCAGCGCTTTTACCAGCTCCGGGTCGTTTAAATACGCTCCCCCTTTGAGCGTATCCTCGTAGTGGATCTCGCAGGAATCGGCCTCGCGAAGCACCGCGTTGTAGCCCCCTTCGGCCATCGTGGTGCAGCCGCCCTTTCCCGCAATGGTTTTTGTGACCATCACGACATCGCCGGACCCCGCGGCCTCGATTGCCGCCCGGACCCCGGCGCCGCCGCTCCCGATCACGAGCACATGGCAGTCCACCACGTCGTCTGCATGCATATTATAATTCTGTGCGTCGTATACTAAAATAAAGAAATGGTACTGACCAAGAGTGGACGTGACATGAAATATCTCATGAAATTCGGCGGGACTTCCGTTGCAGACGCACGGTGCATCGGCCTTGTGGTCGATATTTTAGAAAAACACCACAACGCCGGGGACAAAATCGCGGTCGTGGTATCGGCCCAGCGGGGCGTGACCGACCAGCTTATCGAGATCGCAGAGAAGCTCCCGACCGCAAAGGACTGCACTGCAGTGGCTCCCCTTATCGCGGCGCTCCGCCAGCGCCACATGACCACTCTTGAGGGGGCGGCGCCCGATCACGTAAAAGAGGTCGGCGCAGTCATCGAGAAGCGCCTTGCAAGCCTCCAGCACATCCTCTTTGCGATCTACAATCTCCGCGAGCTCACGCCCCGGTCCAAGGACTACGTGATCTCGTACGGGGAACGGCTGCTCGCCCCGATCGTGGGTGCGGCAATCCGGCAGCGGGGCATCCCGTCCACGGTCTTTGACGGCTGCGAGGCCGGTATCCTCACCACGCCCCAGCACGGCGAGGCGACCGCCCTTACCGAGAGCGACGCACGGATCAAGGCAAAGATAGACCCGCTCCTTGCAAAAGAGATCCCGGTGATCATGGGGTTCATGGGCTGCACGGAACAGGGGATCGTCACCACGCTTGGCCGGAGCGGCTCGGACTATTCGGCGTCCATCATCGGCGCCGGGATCGATGCGGACGAGATCTGGATCTGGACCGATGT
>NZ_DAQC01000002.1 GCF_002502735.1 Methanoregula sp. UBA64 | reverse complement strand
TACGTCGTGTCCCCCCCGTCTCCACGAACCGACCTTCAGGACGGCAACAAAGGAAGGCGGCCTGAATCCGTTCAGGTTCGAAATGGCAAATATCCGTGCGCAGAACTCATGGGTGCACATGCACGACCGCGAAGGATCGACCGAGAAGGCAAAGGATGCAGTCCGGATCGCAGTCGCAAAGGCTGCACTCCTCCAGGACCTGTACCCGAAGTCCGTGCCCGTGGAACCGACCGCAATGGTCGTCGGTGCAGGTGTCGGCGGCATGCAGGCAGCCCTTGACCTTGCAGCAGCAGGCATCAAGACCTACCTCATCGAGTCCGACATGAGCATTGGCGGACGCATGTCCCAGCTCGACAAGACCTTCCCGACACTCGACTGCTCGCAGTGTATCCTGACACCAAAGATGGTGGACGTGGGCAGAAGCGAGAAGATCGAGCTCATGACCTGGTCAGAGGTCCACGAGGTGGAAGGGTACATCGGCAACTTCGAGGTTACCGTCAGGAAGAAGGCCCGCGGCGTAATGACCCCGAAAGAAGCCGCAGCAAAGGGCATTGTCGGCGGCGGCTGTAATGGTTGCGGGGACTGCGATGCAGTCTGCCCGGTTGTCAAGCCCAACGAGTTTGAGATCGGGATGAAGCCGAGAAAGGCCATCTACATCAACCACCCACAGGTCGTTCCCCTTATCTACACGATCGATTTTTCCGCCTGTGTCAAGTGCGGCCTCTGCGTGACTGCATGCGGTCCCGAGAAGCGTGCAATCGACCTCGAGATGAAAGACGAATTTGTCAAGCTCAAAGTCGGGACGGTCATCCTCGCTACCGGGTACGATATCTTCCCCATCGAGAAGAAAGAGGAATGGGGATACAAGCGGTACGAGAACGTCATCACGAGCCTTGAATTCGAGCGGCTTATCTGTGCATCCGGCCCGACCGGCGGCCACCTGGTTCGCCCGAGCGATGGACAGACCCCGATGCGCGTTGCATTCGTGCTCTGCGCAGGATCCAGGGACAACACCGGTGTCGGCAAGCCGTACTGTTCACGGTTCTGCTGCATGTACTCGCTGAAACACGCCCACCAGATCACGGAGAAGATCCCCGGGTGCATACCCTACATCTTCTACATGGATATCCGGTCGTTCGGTAAGATGTACGAAGAGTTCTACTACCGTATCCAGGACGAGGGCGCGAAGTTCATCCGCGGCCGTGTGGCAAACATCCTCGAGGACCCCAAGACGAAGAACCTGCACGTATATGCAGACGACACCCTGCTCGACCGCCCGATCGACATGGAAGTCGATCTCGTTGTCCTCGCAGCGGCAATCCAGCCCAAGGAAGACACCAACCGGACGAGGAAACTCTTCGGCGTCTCCTGCTCCATGGACGGCTGGCTGCTGGAAGCCCACCCGAAGCTCAACCCCTGCGGAACCACCACTGCCGGTGTATTCCTTGCCGGTGTCTGCCAGGGACCAAAGGATATCCCTGACACGGTAGCACAGGCAGAAGGTGCGGCATCTGCGGCCAGTATCCCGATCCACATGGGTGAAGTCGAACTCGAACCGTACTTTGCCATGTGTCTCGAAGACAAATGCGCAGGCTGCGGCATGTGTGTCAACCTCTGCCCGTACAGCGCCCTCTCGCTTGTCGAGAAGAACGGGCGGACGGTCATGCAGGTCACCGAAGCCAAGTGCAAAGGCTGCGGTACCTGCGGTGGCTTCTGCCCCGGCGGAGCGATCTGGATGCAGCACTTTGCAACCCCGCAGATCGTTGCTCAGATCGATGCGTTCCTGCTCGGAGGTGAGCAGTAAATGTCTGCACCTGGAGATTTCCCAATCCCGAAACGCGGGCCCGGATTCTGGCAGCCCAAGATCCTCGGCATGGTCTGCAACTGGTGTTCCTATGCAGGAGCAGATCTTGCCGGCGGCGGCCGTATCCAGTACCCGCCAGATGTCAGGATCATCCGTGTCATGTGTACCGGCCGGTTCGATTCACTCTTCGTCCTCAAGGCATTCGCCGATGGGGCCGATGGCGTGCTTATCTCCGGCTGCCACTTCGGTGACTGCCACTACCTTGAAGGCAACTTCAAGGCTGCAAAGAGAATGTTCATGGTCAAGAGACTCATGAAGAGCATCGGCCTCGACGACCGCCGGTTCCGTATGACTTTTGTCTCTGCATCGGAAGGTGCAAAGTGGGGAAAAGTCATTACCGATGTCGTAAAGACCATCAACGAACTGGGCCCGAGCCCAATCACGGAAAACCAGAAATAAACCCTCAAATGAGGATCCTTTTGCCAGGGATCCTGTCAGACCCTTTTTTTAGGAAAAAGCGCATTGAAAAATAGAAGATTTTTTAACAAGTAATCAGATTCAGTATTACTTTGGGTTCTCCGGGTAGTACTGCGTATAAAATTAAAACCCGCCCATTATGTAATATTTGAACGTATCTTCTCTTTTCCATAATATCCACGATGTTTTATAAAAATAATTTCCGGTATAAAATCGGAACGCTTATAAGGGGAAATTGGGAATTAATCAATGTCCCGATCTAGGGGACGTGCAATAGCGACTTTCACTCATAACCAGTGTTTCTGTTAGTAACTACCATCGTTCAGTTCCAGTACTGTATCGCTTAAATCCAAATTTCGGAGGAAAGAACATGGCAAAATACAAGGATTCAATCGACCTCTACGATGATGAGGGGAAGCTCTTAAAGAGCAATGTCACGCTGGACAAGATCAGCCCGCTGTCCAACAAGGGTTCCCTTGAGCTCATCGATCTCACCAAGAGGACTGCAGCAGTCAACCTTGGCGGCATCGAGGAAGCACTCAAGACCGGTAAGATGGGCGGCAAGTCCAACCAGATCCTCGGCCGCAGCCTCAGCTGCAGCTGTGTCAAGGATGCCGACGCAATCGCAGCCAAGATCAAGGAAATGATCCAGGTTACCGATGGCGACGACACCAAGATCACCAAGGTCGCCGGCGGCAAGATGCTCCTCGTCGAGGTTCCGTCTGCCCGTATCAGGGCAGCAGCAACCTACGATGTAACCACCACGAGCATTGCAGCAGCCACCACCTATGCACTCCTCGAACAGTACAAGATTGGTATGTTCGACGGCGCATACGTCAAGGGCGCAGTCTGGGGTACCTACCCGCAGACCATGGACATGCAGGGCGGCAATGTCGTCTCGATCCTGTCCATCCCGCAGAACAACGAAGGTCTCGGGTACGCTCTCCGTAACATCCAGGCAAACCACGCGGTCATGATGACCCACCGGAATGCAATGCAGGGTGCAGCACTCGCAGCGACCTTTGAACAGGCCGGTGAGTTCGAAATGGGCGCAGCAATCGGCCCGTTCGAGCGTGCACAGCTCCTTCTCTACGCATACCAGGGTCTTAACGCGAACAACATCGTCTACGACCTCGTCAAGAAGAACGGCAAGACCGGCACGGTCGGTACTGTCGTCCAGAGCCTTGTCGAGCGTGCCATTGAGGACAAGGTCATCAAGGCAGGCAAGAAGGGCAAGAGCGGCTATATCTTCTACGAGACCAAGGACCCGATGATGTGGAACGCATATGCATCTGCCGGTACCCTTGCAGCAACCATGGTCAACTGTGGTGCTGGACGGTTCGCCCAGGCAGTATCTGCAACCCTGCTCTACTTCAACGACCTGCTCGAGCACGAGACCGGCCTGCCCGGTTCCGACTTCGGCCGCGCAATGGGTGTGGCAGTCGGGTTCTCGTTCTTCAGCCACTCGATCTACGGTGGCGGCGGCCCCGGTGTCTTCAACGGTAACCACGTTGTTACCCGTCACGCAGCCGGTGTTGGTATCCCCTGTATCGTAGCAGCCTGCGCACTTGATGCAGGTACCCAGATGTTCAGCCCTGAAGGAACCAGTAAGGTTTACCAGGACACATTCGGGCAGATCGAGGCATTCAAGCACCCGATCCAGACCATTGCAAAGGGTGTCTAAACCCGACTGATACCAATGACTGAAGCCACGTTCCCGCAGTGCAGGGTTGTCACAGAACGCCTGATGAACCCTGATACAGTGGAACGGCTCCTCAACAACCTGTTAAAAGCCGGCGGAATCCGGCGCATGGTCTTAAACGGCCCGCGTCTGCCCGCCGTCGTGCCCTACGGCCCGGCAAAAGGTGTTGCCAATCCTCATACGATGAGAGACACCATCTGCGTCGGTACCGAGGAGCTTGAATTACAGGTCCATGTGGGGACCATCCTGCTGGAGCTGGAGAACCGCGAGGTTATTCCTGCACTGAAAGCCGCGTGCGAAGAGAGTATCACAGAATTCACCTGTCGTCTGCAGGAAGGCAAGTTCATGAAGACCTCACCGTCTCTGGTGGACTATGCAAAATACGGACCAAACGCCGACAGGGACATCTTAGGTCTCTCGGATCCAAAGAGCCGTTCAGGCCCGGTAATCATCCAGGGAATCAAGTAAATCATGCCGATCGGACGTGTAACCCAGGTAGTCGACTGCCGCGAGGCAATGGGCATGGGAAAAGGAGGGGGTATCGCCCAGCGCGGTACCATCTCCGAGTGCCGGTACCCCGACGTTATTGTTGTCGGGATGTCGCCGGGACGCCGCCATGTCACGAAGCCAGTCTGTGACATTACGTCAGGACTGCGACAGCAGGGTGTGGAGTACAGCATCAGTACGCTCGTACTCAACGCGGGAAGCGGCGTCCCGCCGGATGCCCCGAAAATCGCGGGATCCGCCCTTGGCGCCTACTTCGGGCTTACCGAAAAAGAGATCGTGCAGATCGAAAAACACAAGGTCGCCATCCTCCACCACGGGAATGTCCGTTCCCATGTGGTGCATAAAGTAAGGTTCATCCTTACCGCATGCAACGTGAAGGCGATCGTAGTTTCCCAGTCACCGATCGATTACGAGGATCTCGCAAAAGAGGGTGTGAAGACCGCGTACGTGATGCCGCCGGCGGACCAGATCCGTACCAAAGGTACGGTCATGGAGATCGTCAGCGGCGTGACCCGCGGCCAGACCCCCACACGCGAGAAAATGGCAGAAGTCATTTCGGCGGTTATGAGACTGATCAAAAAGAAGGAATCATTGGAGTGATTTAACAATGGCATACAAACCACAGTATTGTCCGGGCTCCACCGTTGTCGCCCAGAACCGGCGCAAGCAGCTTGACCCATCCCACAAGCTGGAGAAGCTCCGCGATGTTACCGATAAGGATATTGTACTGATTATGGGACACCGTGCCCCCGGCTCGGCATACCCCACAGCACACCCGCCCCTTGCAGAGCAGCAGGAACCAGCCTGCCCGATCCGCAAGATCGTCACCCCGACCGACGGCGCAAAGGCCGGCGACCGTGTCCGTTACATCCAGTTCGCTGACTCGATGTACAACGCACCCTGCCAGCCGTATGTCCGGTCCTGGCTCGAGATGTACAGATACCGCGGGATCGACCCGGGTACACTTTCCGGCCGTCAGATTATCGAGTGCCGTGAGAGAGATCTCGAGAAGTACGCAAAGGAACTTGTCGGAACCGAGCTCTTTGACCCGGCCCGCACAGGTATCCGCGGTGCAACCGTGCACGGACACTCCCTCCGTCTCGACGAGAACGGTATGATGTTCGATATGCTCCAGCGCTGTGTCCTCGACAAGAAGGCAGGCGTTGTAAAGTATGTCAAGAACCAGATCGGTGAGCCCCTCGACGCAGAAGTCAAGATCGGCAAGCCGATGGATGAGAAGTGGCTCAAGGGACACACCGTCATGTACCACTCGCTCGTCGGTACCGGCTTCCGTGAGGATGCAGAGTATGTCGAGTACATCCAGCGCATCCACTCGCTGAGGACCAAGTACGGCTTCATGCCGAAGGAGTGATTACGATGGCAGGAAAAGCAAAAATCGAGAGATCCCAGAAACTCTTCCTGAAGGCAATGAAGGAGAAGTTCGCAGAAGACCCGACCGCAACCAACACCGTATTCGGCCGCAAGGGTCTCGAACAGTCCCCCAGGAAGATGGAATTCTTAAAGGAAGGCCAGAAAGTCGCAATGGAGCGCGGCATCTCAATGTACGACCCCAAGCGCTGCCACCTTGGCGGTATCCCGCTCGGTCAGCGCCAGCTGATGACCTACGAAGTCAGCGGCACCGGTGTCTTCGTTGAAGGTGATGACCTCCACTTCGTCAACAACGCTGCAATGCAGCAGATGTGGGACGACATCCGCCGGACGATCATCGTCGGCCTCGACCTCGCCCACAACACCCTCCAGAAGCGTCTGGGGAAGGAGGTTACCCCTGAGACCATCAACGAGTACCTCCACGTCCTTAACCATGCAATGCCCGGCGGCGCAGTCGTCCAGGAACACATGGTCGAGACCCACCCGGCACTCGTCGATGACTGCTACGTCAAGGTCTTTACCGGTGACGACGAGATGGCAGACGACCTCGAACCCCAGTTCGTCTTAAACCTCGACAAGCTCTTCCCGGCAAAGCAGGCAGCAGCCCTCAAGGCAGCAGTCGGCAAGTCCATGTGGCAGGCTGTCCACATCCCGACAACCGTCAGCAGGACCTGCGATGGTGGAACGACCTCCCGGTGGTCCGCCATGCAGATCGGTATGTCCTTCATCGCCGCGTACCGCATGTGCGCCGGTGAAGCAGCAGTCGCTGACCTGTCGTTTGCGGCAAAGCACGCCGGTGTTATCCAGATGGGTGACATCCTGCCGGCTCGCCGTGCACGTGGCCCGAACGAGCCCGGTGGCATCAAGTTCGGTCACTTCGGCGATATGATCCAGGCAGACCGCAAGTACCCGAACGACCCCGTCAAGGCATCCCTTGAAGTGGTCGGCGGCGGTACGATGCTCTTCGACCAGATCTGGCTGGGCAGCTACATGTCCGGCGGTGTCGGATTCACCCAGTATGCAACCGCTGCATACACCGACAACATCCTCGATGACTTCTGCTACTATGGTCTTGACTATATCAAGTCCAAGCACGGCGGCATTGCAAAGGCAAAGGCTACCCAGGAAGTCGTCAACGATATTGCAACCGAGGTTACCCTCTACGGTATGGAGCAGTACGAACAGTTCCCGACCACGCTCGAGGACCACTTCGGCGGTTCCCAGCGTGCATCCGTCCTTGCAGCAGCATCCGGTATCTCCACCTCTCTGGCCACGGCAAACTCCAACGCCGGCCTGAACGGATGGTACATGTCCATGCTCGCCCACAAGGAAGGCTGGTCACGTCTCGGCTTCTTCGGCTACGACCTGCAGGACCAGTGCGGTTCCGCAAACTCACTCTCTGTCCGGCCCGACGAGGGCTGTGTCGGTGAGCTCCGTGGCCCGAACTACCCGAACTACGCAATGAACGTCGGTCACCAGGGAGAGTACGCAGCCATTGCATCCGCAGCCCACTACGGCCGCCAGGATGCATGGGTCCTGTCCCCGCTGATCAAGATCACGTTCGCTGACCCGTCGCTCAAGTTCGACTTTGCCGAACCCCGCCGCGAGTTCGCAAAGGGTGCAATCCGCGAGTTCATGCCCGCTGGCGAGCGCTCGCTCATCATCCCCGCAAGGTAAGCACGGCAACGTCCCCAAACCAAATTTTTTTTCTTTTTTTCTCCCGCTCCGGCGTTCCAGGAAAGACCTGAAAACAGCCGGGCGGTATTTTTTTTTGGATTAGGGTGTGAGTTTGCGATCCGGGCATCTTTTTGTAAGACTGCCGTGCAGCGGATCGGTTCCCGGAGCACAAGCCATTCAAACCCTGTCAGCCTATCTGGATCTAAAAAGGATCGGGGGCAAATACCCCCGGCAGGGAAACGATCGGGAGTTGTGATGCAGCGACATATCTTTGGCCCGGTGCTTTCGCGCCGGCTGGGCCTTTCCCTGGGCGTTGACCTCGTCCCGTTCAAGGTATGCTCCTATGATTGTGCCTACTGCGAGTGCGGCCACACCACGGAAATGACGCTGGCCCGTCAGGAGTTCGTCCCGGCAGGGGTGGTGATGGCAGAGCTCCGCAGGGTGCTCTCCACACGGCCGGCGCTCGATTCGATCACCTTTGCCGGCTCCGGGGAACCGACCCTCTCGCTTGCCCTGGGCCCTGTCATTGCCGCGATCAAACGGGAATTCCCGGAATATACCGTAAGCGTGCTCACGAACGGGAGCCTGCTTTCGGACACGGCCGTACAGGACGAGCTTTTGCCCGCCGACCGGGTGATCCCGACCCTCTCCTCGGTCTCGCAGCAGACCTTCGAACGCATCCACCACCCGGACCCGTCCCTGAAGATAGCGGATATCATCGACGGGATGGTCAGCTTCCGGAAACGCTATACCGGGCAGCTCTGGCTCGAACTTTTCATTATCCCCGGCCTGAATACCACGGACGAAGAACTGGCCGGGCTCAAGGCAGCAATCGGCCGTATCCGGCCCGATTATATCCAGCTCAACACCCTCGACCGGCCGCCGGCGGACACCTGGGTCCGGGCAGCATCCGCCAGCGAACTCGAACGGGTGCGAACGGTTCTCGGCACCACGGGAATAGGAATCGCCGGTACGACCCCGCCGGTCTCACCGGGCGTGATGGGGCGGACGGCTGCCGCAGACCTGATGTATGCCATGCTCTGCCGGCGTCCCGCTACCGTGGAAGACCTTGTCCGGGTGACCGGGCTTTCCGGGGACGAGGTGACAGAGATCCTCGGTTCTTTTGAGCGGGACGGGAAAATATCATCGCACCGGATGGAACGGGGCGTCTTCTATGCAATCGTCCCGGAACTGCCGGCCCGGAAGGGCTAACAACGGGATCTTACCATTCAATCCTCATCCCCACGCCGGTCTCCTGCAGGGGACAATAGGCAGCAAGGGCGAGTTTTGCCGGCAGCGATGTGCAATGGCAGGCATGCAGCGCATCCAGATGGAGGCGGTTTAGGTATTTCCCCGTCTTTGCGAGCTGTTTTGGCGTGGGAGAAAGAAGGTGCAGCCCGCCGATAATATCCGAAACCCGGTTCTCCCCGCAGACCTCCCGGGCATATTCGGTTATATTGCAGATCCCGGCATGCGAGCATCCGGTGATGATGACAAGCCCCGTACCTGAGCGGAATGCAAGAGCGGTGTCATCGACAAGGTAATCCGGTTCTGTGTTCCCGCCGGGAGTGTGGATCGTCCGCTTCCCCGGATCGCCCTTTTCGAATGCAAATCTCCGCGGGATCTCCCCGAGGAACACAAGATCGTCCGTGATCCAGACCGGTTTTTCGGAAAGGCTGGTCGGGAACTGCCGGCCTGCCTCCTCTTCGCTCATCGGCGAACCGTTCTTTTCGCCATCTTTTGCTTTTGGCCAGAAGCAGCGGGGATGGGCGACAAGGCAGGGCCGCCGGGGCGCTTTTCCTTCCGTTGCACCGGTAAGGTTCCGGGCGAGTACGGGAAGCCCCCCGGTGTGATCGCTATGCCCGTGCGAGAGGATGAGGCAGTCCAGGTCACAGAGGTCGATTCCCATCTTCTCCGCATTGGTAAAAAAGAGCCCCGACAACCCGGTATCGAAGAGGATCTTCTTTCCGGCGGTTTCGATAAAAAACGAGAGCCCGGGTTCGCCCATGAAGTCGCGATCCGTGAGGGCGGTATTATCGACAAGGACCGTAAGGGAGAGCCGGGAGGTCATGGTGAAATATCAGGCGAAAGGGGAATTAGCCTTTTCGTTACGGGGAAAGCAGCCGGCAGGGGTATGTCAGGGTGCAACAGTTTAAATGATTTATGCGCATATGAGTAATTATACTAAAATACGAGCGTGATACCATGACAGAACCAGTAACCAGCAAACCAGCAGCACGGCGGGGATGCATCGACGAGCACACCTGCGCCTGCGGCGAGAAGCATGTTGAACACGAAGCCGGGATCAGCCACCGGGAAGCCTGCACGTCCCCCTTAAAATTTGGCACTACCTGCTGTTGCCAGTCGGAAGAGGATCTCAAGAAGCCTCACGCCTGCGGGCACGGTCCGCGCTGCCACTAACTTCTTTTTTTATCCCTGCCGGCCCCCGTACGATAACCGGTCGGGGGGCAAAGAAGAAAACCGGCCGTTTCTCTTCACACTTGACGGCTATCCGTTGATGAAAATCCTTATGCCCTGACGGAAGAGAAAAACTGTAATGAAAAACCCCTTCCACGTCATGATCATCCCGACGCTGGGCTGCCCGTCGAAATGCAAGTACTGCTGGAGCTCGGAAGAGGGATCGCCGGTCATGAGCGTGGACACGGTCCGGGATATCGTACAGTGGCTCAACGGGGTCGACCGCGAACGGGTGACCTTTACCTTCCACGGCGGCGAACCGCTCCTTGCCGGGGCGGACTTCTACCGGCAGGCCCTCCCGCTCCTTTCTGAAGGCTGCGCCCGGATGCGCCCCGATTTTGCCATGCAGACCAACCTCTGGCGGATGACCCCGGAGATAGCGGAGGCGCTCGCCGCATACCACGTGCCCCTCGGGTCGAGCATCGACGGGCCGGAGGAGATCACGGATTCTCAAAGGGGCGACGGGTACTTCAAAAAGACGATGCAGGGCTACAAAATCGCCCGGGACCACGGCCTATCCGTCCGGTTCATCTGCACGTTCACGAACAAGTCGGTGAAGAGAAAGGAGGAGATCGTCCGGTTCTTCCTCGACGAGGGCTTCGTGCTGAAGCTCCACCCGGCGCTTCCCTCCCTGCGTTCGGAGAACCCGAAGGAATGGGCGCTCGAACCGGCGGAGTACGGGGAACTGCTGGTCTACCTCCTCGACCAAGCGCTCGAACACATGGACAAGATCGAGATCATGAACATCAGCGACCTGTGCCGGTGCGTCTTTACCCGGCACGGGAGCGTCTGCACGTACGTGGACTGCATGGGAAGCACGTTTGCGATCGGGCCCGACGGGAGCATCTACCCCTGCTACCGGTTTGTCGGGATGCCGGAGTACGTGATGGGGAATGTCGCGGACCACCCGTCGCTGGACGACCTGATGGCCTCGCCGGCGGGAAAACTGATGCTTGCCTTCAAGGACTACGTTGATACGGCGTGCGGGAAGTGCAGACACATCCGCTACTGCCGGGGAGGGTGCCCGTACAATGCCATGGCACCGACGCCGGGCCGGATCGAAGGGGTCGATCCGCACTGCGTTGCATACAAGCGGATCTTCGAGGAGATCGGCAGCCGGCTGGATGAAGAGATGTTTGCCGAACCGCCCATGGACATGGGATTCGGGATGCCTGCTGCCCCCAGAAAACCGCCAAAACCCGGCGTGATGGCGCTGATGCGCAAAATGGCGATGCAGGGGTAAGGGAACGGTAAAAACAGTCCGGGAACCGGCTGCCGGTCCGGCAGGCACGGTTCCGGCATGGTATTTTCATGAGTTACTTTGCATATTCCCGTTCTTCCCGTCAGGAAACGCCTGGTGCCGGGAGACTGCGGGGCAGGTAATGAAGGGACCGGTGCTTATGCACTCTTCTTTGCATCTTTGGCGGCAGACTTGTCGTTTGCAACAGCGGCCTTCCCTGCGACCTTGTTGTTCTTTTTCGACGTAGTAATCACTTCCTTTGCAGTGGTTGTGGTACTATTGCCACATATCAGTGATCTCTTGGTACCGGGATATACGCTTTCTTCCCGGAATGACAATCCGGGCCCGTATTAGGGATATTTTCACGGGAGGAATGCAAAAAACGCGCCGGCAGGTTCCGGTGCCGGCGTTCGACCGGGGCGGGTAAAACGGGAGGGAGCCGGCGCGGCCATACCCTTATTCACCGGTAAAAAAGACACGTATGCATTGTGAAACGCGTGGTACTGATCCTGATCGCGATCTTCTGTCTCCTCTCTGCCGGGTGTACAAGCCCCGCAGGGGTTACGCCGGCTGCCTCAACACCGGCACCGGATGCCGGGTTTGTCCTGAACCTGTCCGTCCGGCCGGGCGACGATTTTTACGCCTATGTAAACGATGCATGGCTGGAAACGCACCCGATTCCGGCCGACAAAAAAAGTTACTCGACATTCTCCGCGCTGGGTGACACCGTAGACGATGATCTCCATGCCCTCCTGGTAAACGCGTCAAACACAACACCCGGGAATACTGACCGGAACATCACTCTCATAGGCCAGTTCTACCGGTCGGGCATGGATAATAGAACGATCGATAAGGAAGGCCTCACCGGGCTCTCCGCCGATCTTACAATGATCGACGCGATCAACTCGCGAAGCGATCTGACCAATGCCACGATCACGCTCCTCGCACACGGGGACAGCCCGGTATACTCTTACTGGGCAGAGAACAATCCCAAAAACAGCAGCGAGATGGTCCCGGGCCTCGAACAGGGCGGGCTTGGGATGCCTGACCGGGACTATTACCTGAGAACGGACAACCAGAGCGTGGAGATCCAGAACGCGTACCGGCAGCACATTGCCCGGGTCTTCGAACTCTCGGGAGAGACAAAAGCTAAGGCTGCGGCTGATGCAGATACCGTCTATTCCCTGGAAAAGACCCTTGCCGCATCCCACTTCAGTACCGAGGAGAACCGCGATCCTGCAACTACCACCAACCTCTATACTCCGGCCGAACTGGAACAGCAGTATCCCGCCATCGGGTGGGATCAGCTTGCATCCCTCCCCGGGTCCGGGCCGGTGAGCCGGATCAATATCCACCAGCCGCGGTACGTAAAAGAGCTCAATACCCTCCTTGAAACCGCTCCCCTTGAAGACTGGAAGGTCTACCTGAAGTACCACCTGATCAACAGCGCATCCCCGTACCTCAGCACCTCCTTTGAGGCGGAGAACTTCGCGTTCTACAGCACCACGCTCAATGGCGTGGAAGAGATGAAACCCCGGTGGAAACGCGTCGAGACAACGGAGAGCGATCTCTTGAGCGATGCCGTGGGCAAGGCGTACGTGGCGGCATACGTGGACCCCCGGACACGCGAGATGGTATCGGCCATGGTTGTCTCCCTCCGGCAGACCCTCGACGAGCGGATTACCAACCTGACGTGGATGGGCAATTCCACGAAAGCTGCGGCCCATGAAAAACTGGCGGCAATGCGGCAGAAGATCGGGTATCCCGACACCTGGATGGATTATGCGGGACTCAACCTGTCGGATTCCTATGTGAAGAATGTCCGTTCCGTCCAGGCGTACAACCTTATCTACGGACCCTCGGGCCTGTCCCGGATCGGAAGACCTGTCGACCCGAACGTCTGGTACATGTCCCCGCAGACGATAAACGCCTATTATAACCCGACCACCAACGAGATCGTCTTCCCGACAGCGATCCTCCAGCCGCCGTTCTTTGACCCTAATGCAGACGCTGCACACAATTACGGGGCTATCGGCTGGGTGATCGGCCACGAGATGACACACGGCTTTGACGATCAGGGCCGGCAGTACGACAAGGACGGGAATCTCAAAGACTGGTGGACGGCAGAGGATGCGGCAAACTTCAACAACCGCACCAGCCTGCTCGTAACCGAGTACAACACCTTCGAGGTCCTCCCCGGGCTCTATAGTAACGGCAACCTCACGCTGGGAGAAAATATCGCGGATTTCGGCGGCCTGACGCTCTCCTACCATGCATGGAAGGAGACAGGAAACCAGACCACAGGGATAGCGGCATCCAACCATACCGCAGACCGGGAGTTCTTCTTCTCGGCTGCGCAGACGTGGAGGGAGAATGCACGGGACGATGCCCGGCGCACCTGGGTGTATACCGATCCCCATTCGGACAACAAATACCGGGTAGACGGCGTTGTCTTTAATATCCCGGAGTTCTACGACGCCTTCCCTGAGGTTACGCCGGGCGATGCCCTGTACCGGAACGCAAGCGAGCGCCCGGTCATCTGGTAACTTTTTAGGCGGGAATTATCCGCAACTCTCTTTTACCAGTATTTACAACTCCAACAGATGGAAATTCCGAACGGGCCGAACGTCAAGGGATATACCCTGCTCATCCTTTCCATCTCGCTTGCAACCTTCATGTCGAGCCTCGACGGCACGATCGTCAACATCGCACTGCCGGCCATCAGCGAATCGTTTAACCTCTCCACGACTACGGTGAGCTGGGTCACGACCTCGTACCTGCTCGTGATGGTGGGCTGCGTGCTCGTCTTCGGAAAAATCTCGGATACTATCGGGTACAAAAAGATCTTCCTTGCCGGGTTTGCCATCTTTACCCTCGGATCGTTCTTCTGCGGAGTCCTGCCCGAACTTATCCTCGGCTTTCCCTCGCTCGTGGCTTCGCGAGTCTTCCAGGCCATCGGCGCTGCCATGCTCCTGTCGGTGGCGGCTGCCATGATCGCGGCCTATATCCCGCTCACCCTCAAAGGGAAGGCGATGAGCATCATCATGCTCTTTGCCGCGCTCGGGACGGCAATCGGCCCGACGATCGGCGGCATCCTGACCCAGTACCTCTCCTGGCACTGGATCTTCTTCATCAACGTGCCGGTCGGGATCGTTGCGATCCTTCTCGGCGCGAAAGTGATCCCGGCATCGCAGCCAAAACCCGCCACCGGCACCGGGCTCGACAAGGCCGGGGCGGCCCTCGTCTTCGTGGGCCTTGCATCGCTTGTCTTTACCGTGGCAGAAGGCGAGGCGCTGCACTGGACCTCTCCCGTCATCCTCGGGGCAGCGGCCCTTGCCATTGTCGCCCTTGGCCTCTTTGTCCGGCAGGAGCTGGTTCATGCCGACCCGCTCCTCGACCTCCGGCTCTTTAAGAGCAGGAACTTCTTCCTCGCCAACCTGCTGCTCTTTTTAGTCTTCTTCAGCTTCTCGGGGATCAGCTACCTGCTGCCGTTCTACCTCGAATACGTGCACAGCTATTCAACGTCGAACGCCGGCCTGATCATGACCGCGCTCTCGTTTGCCATGATGGTGGCGGGCCTGATCGCCGGGGCGGCATACAACCGGCTCGGATCCCGCCGGCTCTGTATCATCGCCTGCGTGCCGCTGATCTGCGGCTATTTCATGATGACCAAGCTCTTTGTGCACACCGCAACGGGTTTCGTGGTCATTGCCCTTGCGCTCATCGGCTTTGGCCTGGGCTTAATCGTAACCCCGGCAACAACGCTGATCATGATGTCGGTTGCAAAGGCAAAAGCCGGGATGATCTCGAGCCTCACCAGCCTCGAACGGACCGCACCGATGCCTATCGGGATCGCGATCTTCAACCTGATCCTCATTGTCGGGATCACGGGCATTGCAAACCGCTATGCGGTGACCTACAGCTCCCCGGCGGATATTAAGATGGAGGTGCTCTCGGCGGGCTTTGATATCGCGTTCCTTCTCTCGCTCGTGCTGGGCTTTGCGCTCCTGATCATCAGCTTCGCCCTAAAGGACGAGATCCACCCGGACTATGCGGAAGATGCAAATGCCCTGCACCGGAACGGGAACTAACCCCGGATCTGTTTTTTAAAAAAGGTATTATGCCCGGATAACCACCGGGCCGGGCTCCATGTACCGGCCGGCGCCGAGCATCCAGGTGCCGTCCACGTCCGTGACGTAACTGATCTTGAGCTCCGTGGTGTTGGTGGCCGGGTTTACCGTGTAATAATCCACCAGCGCGGTCCCGTTCCGGGCGCCGGCGAGCATGGCCTGCACGTGGTGCGATCCCATCGGGTCGGTGGCATTGATCCGGTTTGTCCCGATCTGGCCGGGCTGGTACGGCCAGGCGAGCACGGTACCGTTGTAATCATAGGCAAAGACGTAGAGATCGCCCCGGGTAAACGAGCCGTTCTGGTTGTTGAACTCCGCAAGGGCCCGGTCTTTTCCGTTCATCCGGGCAAAGGATTTTGCATCGGCCACGAACTGCCGGAGGGTGGCGTTTACCAGCAGGTCGTCGCGGGTGTACACCCCCGCACCGATCCAGTAGGAGTCGTCCACCGGGCGCACGTAGCTGACCTTGTATTTCACGGTGAAGTTGTCGGACGGGTCCGGGTACTGGTACAGGAGGTACCCGCCGCCGCTCTTCGCGAGCGCGATCTCGGTCCGGGTGTAGTACCGGCCGGCGGTATCCCTGATGTCGGAGAAGCTGGTACCGACCAGCTGCGGCTGGTAGGGCAGGGCGAGGGCGCGGCCCGTATAGTCCAGCGCGTAGATGTACACGTTCCCGGTAACGAACGGGCCGTTTTTATTGGAGAAGGCAGAGAGTGCGGCTCCCCTGCCGTTCTTTTGTGCATATGCTGCGGCACCGTCTACGAAGCTTTTGAGATCCTGCGTGGTGGAAGGTTCGTCTGCCGATGCGGTAACGGCAGGCTCTACGGGCCCGGTGTAGATTCCGGAGCCAAGCCACCAGTCATCGTCGATCTTTACGCCATAGCACAGCTTGGTCTCAAGGGTCTCGTTGTGGGCGGGATTCACGTACACGAGCGGGTAGTACCCGCTCCCGTTTTTGACGACATCTGCAAACTCGGTGACAAAGACGCCGTTTGCGCCCTCACGCACCTTTCCTACCGCTTCGGGGTTGACCGGGTGGGCAAGGGTGGTGCCGTTGAAATCGTAGGCATAGATGTAGAGCTCGCCGGTAAAGAACGAGCCGTTCCTGCTGTTGAATTCGGCAAGGGCTTTTTCTTTGCCATGGGCCGTTACATAGGCGGCTGCGCTGTCGACAAAGCGAACGAGCCATTGGTGGTGGCGGCTGCCTGCGGGGCAATGGCCGCGCCCTGCGGGGAAGTACCGGGCTGCTGCTGCGTACAGCCGGTTCCGAGGAGAACGAGGCATAACAGGAGCCCGCACAGGAGTACCCGGGCCGTTTGTTTCATGGTGCTCATGGGTGGGCTATCTTTCCCAATAACCACATCGGTTTTTTCCCCCCCTGGGGTTCCTGCCTTACTCTGTCACGGGGGAGCCGGACTCGCCGGGGTACAGGAACCGGAAGAAGATCCGGGTGGCAAGCGGCATCACGGCCCAGGTAAGGATGACCACGAGAAGCGTGATGAAGACGACCTTCTGGACGAGGAACGGTTCGTTGTCGAGGAACGGCCCGGTGAGGATCGAGATGACAATCGAGACCGGGAGGGCGGCGATCCAGGTGACGAGCGCCTGCCGGGCCCTTGTCGGCGGGGTAAGGACGGTCTGCTGCCCGGGGAGGGTAAACCAGGTCTCCAGGCCCGAGAGGGTTTCGGTGCGGGGCGGGGCGATTGCGAGCTGCTGTTCGCTTGTTATCCACGCGTGATAGGCGGGGGTGGCGTGCCAGCGGTCGAGTTCTGCCTGCGAGGCGAACTTGTATACGATCCGGTACACGCCGTCCTGGTACGGCCCGGGCCGGAAGATCGTGATCCCGAGATTTGCGGGGAGGGCGGTAAATGCTGCCATGTATTTTTTGAGCTCGGCTTCGAACTGCGCCTCGCAGCCTGCCTTTACGTAGTGGACCCGCACTACGGTGATCGGTTCGTCTGAGGGTGCTGCCAGTCTTCTCACCTGTATGCGGGATATTTTGGCAGTCCCTGCATAAACCTGCCGATACTATCGGGGCGGATCGCGCCCGGACTCCGTATTCTCTATAGTTTAAAGATAAGAATACATATATCGATCTTACACACAATAGTGCTTAGGTGCAATGAGATGGAATCCGCCGCAACTCTCTACCGGCCCATGGACGGCCGGGATATGGCAATGCTGCAAAAAGTCCCGGGCGCACGCCGCCCGCCGGCAACCGAAGACGAACGCCTTACCCGGCACACGGTGATGCTCGACGATCTCTCGAAACGACTGGACGATTACTTCTCCCAGCCTACGCTCGGGAAGATGAACTAAACAATCCCGGTACGCCTTCTTTTTTGCCGGACTGGCATCCCGTTTTGTTCGAAAAAAGAGCCGGCGGGCCGGATGCCCGCTGACTGCCGGCCCGGCACGGCTGCCGGAACAAAATCGCCTTTGCGGCCCGGTTATTCGTGGCCTTCGGGCGACCAGAGGCCGACAAGGTTGTTCTCGGTGTCGAGGATCATGGCGGTGAGCCCGACGCCGGGGATCTCGGAGACGGGCATCATGACCTTTCCGCCGAGCATCTCCACTTTCGAGACAACGCCTTCGATGTCCCCGACCTGGACGAAGTCGAGGATCGGTTCCTTTTCGTGCCGCTTGTACAATCCCCCGTGGTTGAGGGAACCGGGCTCCACCGGGCCGGTGGTTATCTCATGGTACTGCATCGCGCCAAGTCCCATGGTCTCGGGAGCAGCGGTCGGCTCGATCTTCCAGCCAAGGAGGGCGGCATAGAACCGCCGGGCCCGGGCCACGTCGTCGGCCGGGATCATGAAGTGCGAGAGGTTTGCCATGAAAAGGTGTGGGAAGCCGGAGGTAATGAGTGCAACGGTCGGGACAAGCGGGCAAACGGGCGGGCGGGAACGGGCGATAAAACGGTGCGGGAACCGCTATAAACCGTATAGAGGTGTACGTTAAAGGGGGAGATCGCCGGAGGACACCTAGGAAGTCCCTCGAACCGGATTATAAAACCGGGGCCGTTTGAAGCGCGGTGAAAATTGCAATGAGAAGAGATTGAGCGTCGGAATGCAGGTTTTGTAACGCAGGGTTATACACAATTATGCTTACTTTCCCTCGCCCCGTAACATGAAGACCTGCCGTTTTCCGTCAAGATACTTCCTGATTTTTCCTTTCTCTTCAAGAAGAATCAGATCGGCCCTTGCCGTCGGTAAAGATACCTTGTATTTTCCAGCAATCTCGCTTGTGGCGTAATATCGCGTTGGGTGCCGGATAAAATCCCGTAAGATCTCCGCCTGCCTGAACGAGAGATCGGGGATCTGTTCGACAAGCCAGAGGGAGGCAGATTCCTCGTCTTTTTTATGGAGGATGTATTGTTTTAAGTCATCCAGTGCGCGGCTGATGATCCGGATATTAAAATCGATAAAATAGGTCATGTCGTTGCTGTCGGACTCTGTCAGCAGGTATGCCCGAGAGTACTGGGCCGGGGCGTGGACGAAGATCCGTGAGATCGAGATATACTCCAGCAGATCGTAGTGGTGCTTGAGAGCGAACCAATAGAAGAGCGCCCGTGCAGTCCTTCCGTTGCCGTCGTTAAACGGGTGGATATACCCGATCAGGAAATGAATGATGATGGCTTTTACAATTGGATGGATGAACTCCTCATCGCTGTTTGCAAATGCGATAAGATCGTCGATCATTGCCGGAATTTTTACAGCATCCGGCGGGTAATGGTAGATCTGGGTGGGATCTGCCTTGCTGCCAACCACGATATCGTCCGTTGTACGGAAGGCGGATTCGTCGGTCTCGCTCTCCAGCGTTCCTTTCGTGATCTCGTGATGAATATCTAGTATGAGTTCCCGGGAGAGCGGTCTGTCCCGCAATTCCTTGAGCCGGCGGATCGTCTGGTAATTATTGACGATCATCCGCTCGGAGGTGTTTTTGGGTTTTCTTTTCTCACGAAGGATCTTCTTTGCTGCCGGCCGGGTGGTGGCAGCGCCTTCAAGCTGGCTGGATGCGATGGCCTCTTCCATGAGGGAATTGACAAGATACTGCTGCTTGTTTGCCTCGCTTGGGGATTCCCCGAACAGCCAGTCAAAGGATGCGGGAGATGCCTTGTCGATGAGATGGAGCTGCTTGGAGAAGTTTTCCGGGATGTAGAAGAGGAAAGTTTCTTCACCGATATGGATTTTGTGATACTTGCGTTCACGAGTTACTTTGAGGAAATACCAGAAAAGGAGAGGGTCATAGCTTATCTCTTTACGGCGAAGATCATCCCAATGGATATATTCTATCTCGTTGAACGTGTGAGTTAATTGATGGATTACTTTTTTTTCTTCGCTGTTTTGAGATGCCTTTAGAAATAGAGCCTCGTACTCACTAAACAGATTATTATCTGCGAATAATTTTTCAAGTTCCGGCGGCTTATGAGGTTTTTTCATCTTGCACCCAAACGGTCTGTATCGCCAAATACCTGTAAATTTTTGTAAAATTTACAGATGTTTACAGATTGGTTGATGCGGCACCACAAAAAGGTTCTGGACATTTCCAAAAAAAAATCGCTGGAAAACAGCAATCGAAACCGGGTGTACGCGAAGCAACAAGGGGGAGGGGGTGGGGGCCACCCCCCCACCCCTCTTCCGGAAAAACCGGGGGCACCCTCCCCCCCTTCAAAGAAAAAAACCAGGCAATCCGGATTTTCCAAAAAATCCACATTTTTCCAATCTTCGACGACAATTCCACGCGAAACACAGGTCGCGGTCATGCAAAAGAGGTTGCGATTTGCGGACACTGGGGGGAGGGGGGTGCCCCCCACCCCCCCTACCTTCTATTTTTCAAGTGGGGGGTACCCTCCCCCACATGTGGGGGTGTGTGGGTAAGGCACTCATGAGAACCGATTACGAAGAAGAACTGAAAGATACCTCCCAAAAAAAATGCAAAGATAAAGAATATTTTTATTCAGCTAGAGCGATCTATCGAATAATTAACTTAAAATCAACCTCCAAATAAGAGCAAGAAACATGAAAATTTGTACCGCCTGCGGAAAAGAGAATTTTGACCGAGATGACGTTTGTGAAAGATGTAATCAATCAATCCAGAATATTAATCATGAAACTTTTCATTTACAAGATCATATCCTAAAGTTATTTTCAATTATCGCTGTTTTCATTGGATTTATAAAAGGAGTCGATTATTTAGAGGATTTAAATTCAGTAAATATTCCATTAATCTATTTTCAAGCAATTCGAATAACTGCCGCTTCTGCGATTATAATTGTCCTAATTATAACATTGTATTCCTCGTCACTATATGATAATCCAAAACAACAAATTGCCAAAAAAATATCTGGGGAGTTCTTTGTTTATCTAATATTCAATATTACATTAATTTTAGGGATTGTGGTGTTTATTGGATTTCCGGATAAGAATGGGATTACACTTTTTCCCAGTCTTCTCTTTTATCTCGCAATTCCCGGATCTTTTCTGCTTTTGATGAAAAATCAACATATTAACAAACAAAAAATTATCTCTTGGTTTCTAATTTTTTCTATATGGTTCTTTGAAATTTTTCTAATTGGACATTACGCAGTCCTAATTTTTGCTAAATATGGCTTAAACCCAGAATTATGGTGGAGCCTAGAAATAGGATTTTTATCGTTATTTTTCCTTGTTCTTGGTTTATTCATTGGAAGTCTCATTGCATGCTGTTTGGCACCACCATTCAATCCCTTCGATTTTGTTAATTATTTGCTTTGGTCTAACCCGAATGACTTCTTATTAGACTTGGCATTTTATGGAGGAATCTATATCGCTCTTGTTTCTCCAGCAATCTGGCAGATAATAAATTATTTTGCGGCTTGAACCGTAATTGCGGTTAAGTAGTCATTTATTATTTTGAATTGTCCCCGCTTTCAACGAAAGCCATTTTCTCTTTTGCTTTATCTTCCCAATCCCCCTCCCTTTCACTGTATCCGCAACGCTCCCCGCCCGGATCCTCAAACCAGCCTCATTCCTGCCCCGGATCCAAAACCTTTCGCAAGCATATATGTTAAGACTGCTCATAATTTCGTGTCAAAGGGCGCCCGAGACAAACAGGAAGAAAAGAACCAAAAAAAGGAGGTGAAAAAACCATGGCAAACTTCGAACAGAACCACAGCGTCAAATGTGCCATCCGGATGCTGGCCGGGCCCATCCCGGACATCGGCGTCTTTAATGCAATCGTCCAGTCCGTCATCGTGAACAACCCGTTCGGCTGCTCCTCGTACATGACACGGAGCGGACACCAGGCACCCATAAAAAAGATCCGCGAAAGCTACACGGCACGGATTGCCTACCGGGACAGCACCGCAAAGACCGTTGGCGTTACCTCGGAGACCTACAACACCGTCTCGGGATTCAACGACGGTATCGTTGCCCTGCTCGCTAATCTGGCAAACACCGCCGCCCACAAAGGAACCCCGGTCCGCACTCCGGACGCAGACAACTTCTCTGCAACGCTCCGCTGCCACGACCCCGGCGGCGAGACCTACTACGTCAACATCGCCCGCCGCCAGATCACGCTCTCGTCGTACGAGAACGAGAGCATTCGGATCCGGGTCGAGAACTGGGCCGACAGCGTTATCGCACTCGCTTAAGGCGCAGGAAGACCGGCTGGCCTAAAAAAGAGCGGGGGGACTCCCTCTTTTTTTTTAGTCCCGGTCTTATTCTGACATTCTAAGAATGATCGCACCCGGCCCATACTATCTAAGAACAGCAAGCATCGTGTTCTCCACAGCGCTAAACCCCTCTTTCTCGTACACCGGCTTCCCGTCCGCGCTCGCAAACAGGTACACCCGGTGGATCCCTGCATCTTTGCAGAACGCCGTTGCCGCCCGCACGATCCGGCCGGCATGGCCCCGGTGGCGCTCGTCCTTTTCGGTATAGATACTGTGGACAAACCCGATCCGCAAGGACGGATCGAACGGCACCGGCACATAGGCCGCGATGCTCACCGCCCCGCCCGAGACCACGCGGCCGTCCTTTTTTACCACCCAGGCACGGCAGCTCCCGTCAGAGAAACCCTCGCGGAGCTTCTGTATATACTGCTCCTCAACGGCCCGCATGCTCTCTTCAACAACGGGAAAACCCCGCTCTGCCCAGATTTCCTCAAACATCAGCCGGTGGAACCGGGCAAGCACCGCGATCTCCGGCGCGCCGGCCGGTGAAACAACCGGCCCGGGACCGGAGCCGTCCCGGGATATCATGGAATTGTCTGACATCCTCTTCCCGGATCCTGTTCGGCAGTATCTGCAAAAATACCTTCACAGATCTCCTGACCGGATGACGACACCGCCCGCACCGGACCGGCCCTTACCCGGAAAACACAACTCCGCTTGCCCCAAACGCAACCTATTTTTCATTAACGCAAGTCTATATGCCCGGAAAATCCACCAAGAGACCCGGTTTAATAATTCGGGCTTTAAATACCCTGTTTTTCCGAATATGATTTCGAAACCTTTTAATCAAGATCTCACTAATTTTACCATAACCACAAAGAGTTTTAACTCGATGTGCGTGGCATTGCATTTTGAATACTCTCGTGCATTCGCACGCAGGGAGGAGGCTAAATGGAACAAATAGTATTTGGCATAGGAATTACTGCACTGGCAGGAGCTCTTGCCACCGTAGCCGGTTCCGCGGAAGATACTGAATCCAACATCGGGTCGCAGGGAGACCCGAACTCACAGGTTCAGCTCGCACCGCAGATGGGTTTCGTGCACCGCATATTCAACAAGGCGGTTGCAGGCGAACCCCCGGCATACGCACTGTGGTGTGCTCTTGGCGCAGGACTTGCATGGGCGTTTCTCGCCATGCATGTTAACGCGGTCCTCGCAATTATCCTGGGCTCGTTGCTTGCCGTCTTTGTTCAGGGTATCTATTCAACAACAGCATACCTGGGCAGAACCGCAAGTCTCGCGAAGTTCGGCCAGCCGGTCTACGTGGACATCTTAAAGTCCATGACCACCGTCGCCATGGCTCATGCTTTTGTAGCAATTTTCTGTACTGTCACCATCTGTTACCTGATCAACGCCGCTCTGGGACATCCGTTCCCGCTGCCGCTGCTCGGGTTCATCTGGGGAATCGCACTCGGAGCTGCAGGGTCTGCCACCGGCAACCCGTTCTATGGCAAGGAACGCCAGTACCAGAACCAGAAGTTCGGCGCAGGCGTACCGATCTCAGCATCAGGCAACATTGTCCGGTATGCTGAAGCCGGCGAGCGCAACTCCATCGACAACGGGTACTTCACCGCAAAGTTCGGCGGACCCGCATCGGGCCTGTGCTTTGGCCTTATCGTATTCCTTGAACTCTGGCGTACCATTCTCTTCGAGAAGGTCGGCGCCGGCTGGGGTGCGATCATTGTCGGTATCTTAATCATCCTCGTCTTCACGATCATCGACAGGTACATGGAAGTCTGGGCACGCAAGAACTACGGTCCGTACACGGCACCCGCAAAGGAGGCCTAACGTTATGACCGCAGTAGCAGCTAAACCCCAGTCAGGAAAGATCTTTAACCCGGCCGCCATGGTCGTCGGTCTTGTCCTGCTCCTGATCCTTGTCGGGGTCTGTTATGTAATCGTCCCGGTTGACTCACGCATCATGGTGCTCATGGTCCTCATCGGCATCATCGTCGGCGGTGTGCTCATCGGGTTCGGTGTCCACTTCGTGCCGGTCGGCGGCGCTCCCGCTGCAATGGGCCAAGCACCCGGTATCGCTACCGGTGTCGCCATGCTCGCAGCAGGTGCAGGTCTTGCCGGTCTCTTCGGCGGCGCATGGGCCGCAGACCAGGGACTCCTTATCGCGGTAATCACCGGCGGTATCGGCGGCGGCCTGATGATGGCCGTCACCTGTATGATGGTCAACTTCGTCTACGTCTTTGGCATGGGTATCCCCGCAGCCTCAGGCAAGGTCTTAAAGGACCCGATCACCGGGGACAGCCAGCCTGAGTACAAGTCGCAGGGAACGGAAGGCCACGGCCTGCCGTTCGTCTCGTTTGTCGGCGGTGTCATCGGCGGTATCCTTGGTGGTGCCGGCGGTACGCTCATCTACATCGAGCTCCTCGGCCTCTACAAGGCAACGCTCCCCACCGTCATGAACGCATCTGCAGACCTGGTTCTCCCGATCGCCATTGCCACAGCAGGCATGTTCGCAATCGGCCTGTTCCTCGTGAACGCAGTGCTTACGGCGTACAACATTACGGGAACCATCGAGGGCCCGCACGACCCCAAGTTCAAGCGGTGGCCCCGGTCGGTCGTAGCATCGGCAGTTGCATCTGCACTCTGCGGACTTGTTGCGATCCTTATCGTGGTGCTCTAGAGGTGCTGAAATGTCCGTAAAAGTTGAAGTAATCGAAGGAGGCATTCCGCACACCAAGATTATGATCGGTGGCCTTGTCGCTACGATCGTGTGCCTGTACCTCTCTTATCTCAATGTGGTCACCAACACCGGGCTGTTCTCGTTCTTCGGCGGCCTTGCCGTTGTCGCAGCCCTCATCTGGGGCAGCAACACCATCAAGGTGCTCTGCAGCTACGGTATCGGTACCGGTGTCCCGTCAGCAGGTATGATCGCGTTCGGTTCCGGTGTCATTGCAATGCTCCTTGCAACAAAGTTCGGCATTGCAGCACCCATCGTTGCGCTCGTCCTTGCAGCCGTGATCGGTCTCATTCTCGGGTACCTCGCAAACGAGGTCCTCAACATGAAGATCCCGGTCATGATCCAGTCCCTTACCGAACTGGCAGTCGTCGGTGCACTCACCCTCATGGGCTTTGCAGTCTTAATCACCGGCAGCTTCACGTTCACGGGACTTACCACCGGCTCCATCACGCTCTTTGGCATGATCACTATGCCCAGCTACCAGGTCTCCTTCATTGGCGGCGGCCTTGTGGCAGTAGCATTCCTGCTCGGTTCCATCGCCGTCCAGCACCCGTTCAACGCGTGCCTCGGCCCCGGCTGGAAACAGGACCGCATGCTCATGCTCACCGCTGAGTGCGGATTCTTAAGCATGATCGTAGCAGCAGTCATGTCGTTTGCCCTCATCAGCGCCGGAGCGGCCATCATCTCGCTCCTCATTGCACTGATCGGCTGGGTATACACCTACTGCGAGTACATCAAGCTCTCGAAGCGCGACGCATTTGCATGGCTCGACGCGAAACCGATTCCTGATGTGGAGGGACACTAATCATGGCATACGTCATTGTCCTTCCGGAATTCGGCCTCGTCTCCGACCCGATGGTCGGCACGGTCACCACCGCAGGAGAATCGCTCTCCCCGGTACTTGACAAGGTAGCAGTCCTCGAAGCATCTACTGACGATCTCGTCAACATGCTCTCCGGCGAAGGCAACTACGTTGCATCCTTCCCCGGCCGTGAGAAGACGCTCGCTATCGGCGGCAGCATCAATGCGTTCTGGTACGGGATTGCGATCGGACTACTCATTGCAGGAGTCATTGCATTCCGGCTTGTGATGGTGAGATAAAATGGCAGACAAGAAATCACCGGCAAGCGGATGGCCACTCGTCAAGGGTGACTTCCACACGGGAGACGCAAACAGCCCCGTTGCTGTTATCACCATGGGCTCTCACCTCGACGAACAGGGCATCTGCGATGCAGGCGCCGCAATGTGCGGTTCCTGTAAGACCGAGAATCTCGGTCTTGAAAAGGTCATTGCCAACTACATCGCCAACCCCAACATCAGGTTCGTGCTCCTCTGTGGTACCGAAGTCAAGGGCCACCTTTCCGCACAGTCGCTGATTGCGCTCCACAAGAGCGGTGTCAAGGACGGCAGGATTGTCGGAGCTGAAGGCGCAATCCCGTTCATTGAGAACCTCAATGACGCGGCGATCAAGCGCTTCCAGGAACAGGTCTCCATTGTCAACATCATGGAGTCCGAAGACCTCTCCGCCATCAAGGCCAAGATCAGCGAACTCAAGGCAAAAGACCCCGGCGCGTTCGCCGCGGACGCCATGGTCGTTGAAGTCAAGGAAGCGGCTGGCGGCAGCGGGGAAGAGGCTGGCGGCGAAGTACGCCCGATCTCCGGCGAGATGGCAATCATCACCACACGCATCAAGATCATCGAGAAGATGGTGACCGACATCGGATACCGCGACAGGTTTGCCGCAGGTGTCTATGCAGGGAAGATCGAAGGTGTAATGATCGGCCTGATCGTCTCGTTTACTTTGATCGGATTCATATGGATGGGGTGAAGTGAGATGGCAGAAGAAGAAAAATCTGCAGGACCGGTCAGGATGGTTGCAATCGACGGCATGGTCGAGAACATCCGTTACAAGTCACAGATCCTGGCCCGTACCAACAAGTTCGACTCGGCATCGACCACAAACGGCCTTGTCGCATTTGTCGCCGGGCTGCTGATCGCGGTGATCATGATCGTGGTACCCGCATTACTTATCTAGAGGTGAAGAGAAATGGCAGACAAGAAATCACCGGCAAATGGATGGCCGCTCGTCAAGGGTGACTTCCACACGGGAGATGCTAACAGCCCCGTTGCTGTTATCACCATGGGCTCTCACCTCGACGAACAGGGCATCTGCGATGCAGGTGCTGCAATGTGCGGTTCCTGTAAGACCGAGAACCTCGGTCTCGAAAAGGTCATCGCAAACTACATCGCCAACCCCAACATCAGGTTCGTGCTCCTCTGTGGTACCGAAGTCAAGGGTCACCTCTCGGCCCAGTCTTTGATTGCGCTCCACAAGAGCGGCGTAAAAGATGGCAGGATCGTCGGAGCTGAAGGCGCAATCCCGTTCATTGAGAACCTCAATGACGCAGCGATCAAGCGCTTCCAGGAACAGGTCTCCATTGTCAACATCATGGAGTCCGAAGACCTCTCCGCCATCAAGGCCAAGATCAGCGAACTCAAGGCAAAAGACCCCGGCGCGTTCGCCGCGGACGCCATGGTCGTTGAAGTCAAGGAAGCGGCCGGCGGCGCTGAAGTCGCAGCTGCGGGTGCAAACCCCCAGTTCCTCGAAATCGAGAAGCGTCTCGACAAGATCGAGAAGAGACTCGAATTCGTGGATGCAGAAGTGGCACAGCGTGTTGGGAGAAAGATCGGGCGCGACATCGGCATACTGTACGGCCTCGTGGCAGGATTGATCGTGCTGGTACTTTTCGTGTTCCGTTTCGTCAAATTAGGTTGATGGCATTGGTGTAATGGAGGTGTAAATAACATGTTCAAGTTTGAGAAAGAACAGAGTGTCTGGGATTTTAACGGCACCAAGATCGGTGGACAGCCCGGTGAATACCCGACCGTATTGGGTGCTTCAATCTTCTACAACAAGCAGGAGATTGTCCTTGACGACAAGACAGGAAAGATCGACAAGGTAAAGGCAGAAGCACTCTGGAACCGCTGTCAGGAACTCTCCGATCTGACCGGTGTTCCGCATTTCATCCAGATTATTGCGGAATACGGGGAAGCATTCGAGAGCTACTTCTCGTGGTTCGACAGTATCGACAACAAGACTGCATTCCTGATGGACTCGTCGGTCCCCAAGGCGCTCGCCCACGCGTGCGAGTACGTGACCGAGGTAGGACTTGCAAACCGTGCGATCTACAACTCGATCAACGGTTCAATCCTGCCCGAGAGCATTGAGGCACTCAAGAACAGTGACGTCGATGCAGCCATCGTCCTTGCGTTCAACCCCGCAGACCCGTCCGTTGCCGGCCGTGAGAAAGTGCTCACCGAAGGCGGCGTAGCAGGACAGACCAAGGGTATGCTCGAGATCGCAGAGTACTGCGGTATCAAGCGCCCGATCCTGGATACAGCGGCAACCCCGCTCGGCCTCGGCTCCGGTGGTTCCTACCGTGAGATCCTCGCCTGCAAAGCCATCCACGGATACCCGACCGGTGGTGCATACCACAACATGACGGTCTCCTGGACCTGGCTCAAGCGCTGGAAGGGTACAAGCAAGACCCCCTCCGTGCAGGCAGCAGGCTACAAGGGCAAGGATGCACTCCTCGAACAGATGAGCCACCACTACCTTGGCGGCATGGACGGCATGAGGCAGGCAGCATGGTCTGCACCCGATATCGGCTGCAACATGATTGCAAGCACCCTCGGTGCCGACCTCATCATGTACGGACCTATCGAGAACGTTGAAGCAATGATCACCGCACAGGCCTACTCGGATATCACTATCCTTGAGGCAACCCGCCAGCTTGGCGTCGAGTGCAAATCGGAAAGCCACCCGATTTTCAAACTTATCTAAATCTATTTTTTTCTTTTGGGTTTTTTCTCTCAAAACTACCTTAAAAAAAGAGATACCATGTCCGGCACCAGGGGCCGGCAGGGATAGCACGTTTCCTTTCTAGGCGCCCATTACACGGCTGCGGCTCTCTTTTGCTTCCGCGGTCCGGCCCATGCGGTCGAGGACATCGGCGCGGTTCTTCCAGGCAAACGAGTTGATCGGGTTGAGGCTGACGGCCTCGTCGAAGGCGGCAAGCGCCTCGGCGTTCCTGCCAAGGTTTACGAGGGCAATTCCTTTGGAGACCAGCGCCCGGATGTTGATGGTGCCACCTTTGAGCGTCCGTTCGAAGCAGGCAAGGGCGTCTTCGTACCTCCCGAGCGCGTTTAAGGAGTAACCCTTGTTTGCCATGGCGAGAAGGTTCTCGGGGTCGAGGGCAAGGACACGTTCGAAACAGGCGATGGCTTCGCTAAACTGCCCGGACTTGCGCAGGGTATAGCCCTTCTCGAACCAGGCCGTGGTGAGGTGCGGGTTCTTTTCGAGCGCGAGATCGTAACAGGCGAGGGCATCCTTGTGCCGGCCGAGCATGTAATAGACCTCGCCCTTTTGTTCGAGCGCGGTGGTGTTCTGTGGGTCTGCGACAAGGATCTTATCGTATTCTGCGATTGCGTCGGTATACCGTCCCACCCGGGCCAGGTGGCGTGCCGTTTCAAGAAGTGCGGAGCTGTCCATATCCCATCATAGAAGTGATACGCACAGGATCTGATAAAGTGCCCGGCCGGGAAAAAGGGGGAGGATACCGTAGGGCCCGGGGTTACCCGCGGCGGGCCGGCCGCGAGAGCAGGAGACCGGCCACGGCAAGGACGGCAATGACCGGAAGGAGACCCGGCAGGGGTGCCCGCGTTGTGGCAGAGGCACGGGCCGTTGTCAGGGGGTTTGTGGGCGGGGCCTGTGCTGTCGGTTCCAGGACCGGGGTCGTGGGAACGGTGGGCGCCGAGACCTTTGCCGAGGGGAGCGGGGTCGCACTCGTGGGGGTTTCGGTCGAGCTGTGCCGTTCCGGGTTTAAGGTGTAGGACACGCTGGAGCTCCCGGTGCGGGAACTGTCGTCCTTGAGGTACACTGATAGGGTCTTGTACGAGTTGCTGCCCCCGAGGTGCGCATAGTCAACGGGCTCCATGGTCACGTAGACCAGGTACGTGCCCGGGTCGATATCGTTCCAGATCCTCGACGTGTCCCATTTCATCGACCACTGCTGGCTGCTGTCGAGCGGAACAATCGTGAAATGTCCCTGGTCGGCACGCAGGCCGGTATCGGTCAGGGTCACGCCGTTTGCGGGCAGGCCCGGGCCGGTCATGAAGAGGTAGACCTGACTGCCCCCGCCATAGGAGTAGCCGTGCAGGTCGATCACGTCGCCGAGGTAGCCGGTATAGTATTCGTCGGCGGCAAAGGCGCCGGGCAGGAGGATGACCGCGGCACAACAAACAAGCGCGATCACGGCGGCCCGCGAGGGATGGAAACATCCGGGGAAGTTCAGGCTCATTGATGAAAGTAAACTGTCGGGGGGTATATTTATTTCGGGAGGGATCCGACGGAACGGTACGGGAAACCCGCGTCGGAGAAAGGAGCCGGGCTAAAATGGGGAAGCAACGGGGAAGATTACCGGGTAAAAGAAAGAACGAGAGGTGAATGTCGTGGCACGGAATACCTGAAATCAGGACACATGAAGCAGGAGGTACAACGCAATAATCAGACTTTTATCTTCCCTGCATTCAGACCTGAAAGGTAATCCTGCTCTGGAAAGAGTAGTTCCAAAAAAAGGTAATGCACATGGAGATCACCTTCGCATAAAGATAGTATATCGAAAAAAAGGTAACCGCGAAAAACATCACGCTTATATTCACGATAAGGCCGCTTGTAGAAACAATGGCAAAGAGGAAGAACTGCCAAATGTACTGCTTGTTTACGTTATGGAACGTGAAACGCTTGTTGAGAGTGTAACTCACGATCATACCGCAGATATAGGAGGCAGCTGCCGAAAGGAGATACCATATCCCGAAATACTCAGTAAAAACATAAAGGAGACCTAAATCGACAAGGCTGGCTATGATACCAACCTGAAGAAAAGAAATCAAGGTCCCCAAAGGGAGACGGGGCGGGATTTTTTTCGCGAGGATCTGCACCATTCCGGAAGCTTGCAAAGGTTTCATGAGGTTTAAAGCGCACCGTTGCAGTCATAAAGTGCATACCGGGATCGTAACAACAGGCTCTCCCTGCTTCCACTCCATTCTGATACAGGAACACTCCTGCAGTGTTCCGATACCAGCGTATAGATCGCAGCATTTTGAGGATTGTCTCTTACTCCATTGGACATTCTCACCTGAGTAAAATCCGTTGTGGGAACAAGAAAATATCTCACGGTTCCATTGTGAACCAGACCGGGGATTTTATCAACGGTAAGAATTTGATCTGCCCCAAAATAGCCCCCCAGTGCCATGACCGGCTTTCCGGTCCTGACAATCAGGGATCCCCCGATATCCATACTTGCAGGCACTGCAGCGAGGTAGGTAGCATTGTTCTCATGGGAGAGCAGAAAGTCGGCTAATGCCTCCCCGGAATTGTCCGATGCAGATACGGTCATAAGGGGAGCACAGGACCATCCTGCGGGAGCAACAAGGAGAACTGCAATGGCAATACATACCACGGACAGGGTAACTCCGGAGGTGCGCTGAATTTTGTTTATCCGCAGATATGTCAGTATCGCCACGCAAAGAACACCCCCGAACAGCTCAAGCCCAAGAAGCACACCGTTTACCAGAGGATCATAAATAAAAAGTCGCGATTCCATCCAGATCTGCACCAGACCGGTTACCAGAACCGCAATAATTAGCACCCATCCGGTAAATCGATCACTTTGGTATTCGCGATACATTGTCACGGCACCTATTCCGACAAGTCCGGCAAGGGGAGGTGCAATTGTGGCCAGGTAATACATACTCCAGTGTCCCTGTGTAAAGCTGAAGTAGAGCAGCCCCGGCAGCAACCAGAGGCAAAGCGCAATAAGGGTGATTCCTTTTTCTGAAAAGAAACCGGCATTTCTGATACCTGCAGGTGTGTACGATACCGGCCACCACCACCATACAAATAAGCTGATCAGAGCAAAGGGTATCAGCCAGCTGAAATACGTGTCAATTCCCTGACTGAATAAACGAAACAGACCTGCAGGAGGGATGTTAGTATCTGGTTCTTCACCCTGAAATGCTTCTGCACCATTGTGACCCACCATCAATCCGATAACAGAATTGTCACCGCTACCGCCAATATAGGGGCGCTGATCGGCAGGTACCATATCCACAGCTATCGCCCATGAAAGCGAGACCGCAGCCAGTACCAGCAGCGCGATGGCGAGATGAATAATCTTCTGTCGGGAGGGAAACGCATCACCGAACAGATAGATTGCAATGATGGCCGGAACAACCACGAGCGCCTGAACCATCTTGATGTTGAACCCGATTCCAAGACAGATAAATGAAAGAACAAGGAACCAGAACGAATTATCGCGCGCCGCTTTGAGCGCAACCAAGATCGCCAGCAGGATCACAAAAATCAGCAGGGGATCCAGGATGTTGCTTCGTGCAGTGCTGACAAAAGCCGGAGTTGTCGCAAGGACAAATGCTGCAATCAGACCGGCGGGTTTTCCAAACGACCGTTTAACGATGAGGTAAATGAGCCCAACCGACCCGATGCCTGCAAGGGCCGAAGGGAGCATTACCGACCAGTTGCTGAACCCGAACATTGCTGCGCTTGCGGCCTGGACCCAGAGACCGACAGGAGGTTTGTCAACGGTAACAAATCCAGCCGCATCAAATGAGTTAAAAAATGCGATGCCGGGATTTGCAAGCATGCTCCGCACTGCTGCTGCATAATACAGATTTGAGGGGGTATCCCAGAGGTTCCAGAGGTTGAGGAACCCGGCGAGGCAGATAATCCCTAAAAGGATTATTTCGGCCCAATATTTGCGTATTCCATCTATTCTCATATTCGTATTCCAGACGGTACAGAGTTTGCAGTTTCCTTGTTGAGACGGGAGTTAGGAAATAGTATAGACCAGTGTAAGTCTCCCAAAGATAAATTATCGCCCAATAAAACGTGGCAGTTACTGCAGGTAGGATTTTTTATTCTGTATCCGAAAAATAAACCAAATCGGCTTGCATGTGAATGATTATGTTATTCGATTTATGCAGCACCGATACAATCATACAGGTTGTATAATGAATAATCCGTAGACTTCCTCCTCCAGTCTGTGTCGGGGACGAGCATACAATGATCCTCTACCCAGGAATAAATTGCTGCATTTTCCCCATAACCTCTGGCCATTCGGTAATTAATGGATGTGTTTTCAGGAAGGAGAAAAAAATACCTAACCGTTCTATTCTTCACAAGACCTGGCATCTGGTCAATTGAAAGGATCCTATCTGTCCCAAAATAACCGCCTACTGCCATAACGGGTTTGCCGGTATCAACGCTTAAGGAGCTTCCAAAATCAAAACTACTGGGTACTGCTGCTAAAAAGGTAGTATTTTCCGAATGAGACACGAGGAAACCCTCTAATTTACTATCAGTCGAATTTGCAGCAGGATGCAACTCAATTACTGAAAGACCGGACCATACAACCGGGGCAACAAGAAGTGTCATAACTGCAATACCTGCAATAACCGTGGATTTCCTGACAGAAGGGTTTGTTCCGGGTTTTATCCGCTGCCAGGCAAGGAGTATAGAACAAAATATACCTCCCGCCAGAAGAATAAGGAGCACCCCATATATTTCTGGATTATAGATCCATATCTTCCTGAAAATAAAGATCTGAAGAAGTGCCGTTACAATTATTGCCACAACAAGCAACCATCCCGTTACACTATCTTTGAGGTAATTTGTGTACATCTCCACCACCCCTATTCCGATAAGGCCCGCCAGTGGAGGAGCAATAGTAGCCAGATAGTACGCAAGCCAATTTCCATGCGTGAAACTAAAATAGACCAGCGCCGGTAACAGCCAGAGACTGAGGGCTATCAGTGTGATCCCTTTCTCGGAAAAGCGGTCGGAACTTTTCAGGCAAGTAAGTGCATGGGAAAAATGCCGCCGATCACACCATACAAACAAACCGATCAGGGCTAACAACAACAGCCAGGAAAATTCAACATAGAGGTTGTACTCAATGAGACGGAGTGGCCCCGGATTACCAATTCCATCTAATTTCCAGACATTTTCATCAATGACAAAGGCCTCTTCCCCATTGTGGCCGAGTATCAACCCCATGATGGAATTATCCCCACTCGTTCCGATGTAGGGGCGTTGGTCGGCAGGTACGGCATCAACGGCTAGCGCCCATGAAAGAGAGACTGCTGCAAGCACAAGCACTGCAAGGGCAAGATGAGACAGTTTCCGGCGCAGGGAACCTGTGGTTCCCAGCAGATAAACTGCAATAATGGCTGGCACAACAACAAATGCCTGTATCATCTTGATATTAAACGCAATCCCCACAAGGACCATGGACACTAAAAGAAGACTCAGGGACTGGGCTCGTGCAGCCTTGAGTGCTACCCATAGTGCCAGCAGTACCACAAATATCAGTTGGAGATCCATGGTGCCCATTCGCGAAGTCGTAACAAAAACCGGGGTTGTTGCAAGAATAAATGCGGCGATCAATCCTGCTGGTTTCCCAAACGGACGTTCGATGATGAGATAGATCAGAAATACCGATCCAATCCCGGCCAAAACCTGTGGCAAGATCAGAGCCCAGCCATGAAATCCAAAAAGTGCCGCACTTGCGGCCTGAACCCAGAGACCAACCGGAGGTTTGTCTATAGTGACAAAACCTGCTGCATCATAGGGATTGAAAAATGCTAGCGGGGGGTTCGTAAGCATTGCCTGAACCGCAGCTGCATAATAGGGGTTTTCAAATCCCGCATACCAGAGGTTCCAGAGATTGAGAAAACACGCTAAACCAATTATACCTGCAAGGGTGATCTCGGCCCAATATTTTGTCAGCCTGATATTGTTCTTCGGCAACTTGTCACCTTCTCTAGGAGATATGCAATTCGGTCAGTACAGCCGGTAGATGAAAAAGCCGTCCTGCCGGTGCTCTTCCTGGTCGTAATCGGCAAGCAGGTTCTTGCGGTTGCCATACGAGAGCATCCGCTGCCGGAGCGGCTCCATGCCGCAGGTATGGTAGATCAGTTTTTTGATCTCCTCGTTGGCCTGCCGGATCTCCTTAGTTTTGAGTTTTCCCAGGAGATCCGCCGGGTAGGCATTGATATCGAAATAGGCAAAGAGGGTCTCTAAGGAGATCAGCCAGAGCTTGTCCTGCACGGCATTCTCTGCCGCCTTGGTGGCTTCTTCATCGGTAAGAACGAGGTATGCCTCATCGTTCCCATGGAAGAATGCCTTAAAGCCGTACAGGTGGCCGTTCGAGACACGGAGCTGGGATTTATCCACATTGAGGAACCGGGCAAGCGCTTCGTGCTTCTGCTGCATTGCCGGATCCGGACTCTTGTGCATAACCATCACCCTTCCCCCAAAAAAAGAGGGAATCAGATACATCCGTATAGTTGCACATTCAGCATGGACGTGTACGGTATTAAGGCACGCCCTTTTTTACCGCGTGGTAAAAAAGGATCGTGCCGGAGAGAACAGCACCCGGGACGTTACGGGATATAGAGCGGTTCAAAGCCCTGTTTTAACACCTTCCCGAACCGGACGGAGATTTTCGGGTCCTGTGCGCAGACCGGGCAGGAATAATCTTCGGGGAGATCCTCAAACCGGGTACCGGGTTTTATCCCCCGGTGGGGTTCGCCGCGGTTCTCATTGTACACGTACCCGCAAACCGAACAGATGTACTGGGTGGGGACCCATTCGTCAAAGCCCCATTTCCCGATCTTTCCTTTTCCCTGGTACCCGCAGACCGGGCAGACATAGTCCTCAGGCAGGTCTTCAAACGGGGTTCCCGCGGGAATCCCGTGCTGCGGTTCTCCCCGCAGGGGGGAATAGATGTACCCGCAGAGCCGGCAGCGGTACCGCATGAGCTTGTATACCGGGACCTTCTTTGCGGCTTTTTTTGCGCCGGCCCGCTTTTTCGGATCGCTGCTCTTTGGGGCGGCAACCGTGGTCTTCTTTCTTCCAATCGCACTCTTTGCCGTGGTCACCGGCTTCTTTGCCGGCGGAACCCGGGGTTTCTCCGGGATCGTTACCGGGCGCACCCGGGGTTTTTTCGCCTTTGCTTTTGCTGTGGCAGATGCAGATCCAGCCATACCTGATATCCTCCTCTCGTGCCGGGCCCGGGTTCCGGACTGCTATGCCGGGAACCGGCGCCCGCATTAACGGAGGATGGCCGTTCCCGGGTAATATATATTGTGAACGATACATACCGGCGAGGGGAGGGACAACCGCCCGGTTTATTCGTCCGGACTGCCCATGATCAGAAAGGAAAAGTATGGCAGCTGACCTCGTATCCAGTATCATCTACGCGTTTGCGGCGCTCTTTGTGATCCTCGACCCGATCCTCTCGGTCCCGATCTTTGCCGGCATGACCAAAGGGCAGACCTCAAAGGAGATCCACAAGCAGGCGTTCATCGCCGTTGCCGTGGCCGGCATCCTGATGTACATCTTCCTGGTCTTTAACACGGCCATCTTCAATGTCCTGGGACTCACGCTCTCCACGTTCCAGGTTGCCGGGGGCATCCTGCTCTTTTTGCTCGGTATGGAGATGGCGCTCGGGATCGATCTCTGCAAGTCCAAGGACTCGATGCCCACCGCGGCCGGTGTGGTCATTGGCACCCCGATCCTCTGCGGGCCGGGCGCGATTACCACCGTGATGCTCCTTTCAAAAGACTACGGCATCCTCGTCCCCTTTATTGCGATCACGCTCTGTCTTGCCGTTACCTGGATCATCCTCTACTACTCGGCTGCCATCCAAAATATCCTCGGGACCGTGATCACGGATATCATGGGACGGGTTCTCGGGATGCTCGTGGCGGCAATCGCCATCAAGATCATCTTCTCGGGGATCATCGGGACGCTCGGGTTACCGATCGTCATATAAAAAAAAGCATTTTTTTAGCGCCGGATCGAGAAGACCTCGACCATGTGGTGGGGGTGGTACCGGAGTTTTGCCTCGCGGAGGCCGGCAACGCCGAGGTCGCTCTCGCGGTTGATGTACTCGACTTCCCCGGCAAGGACCGTAGCGGTCTCAGCGTTTATCGCCTTGTAGATCCCTTCGCAGTCCGGCAGCCCTTTCTCGAAATGTACGAGCGCCGTGTCCGCGTTCAGGCGCTCAAAGAGGGAGATGGCACCGACCTGCCCGTTCACCCGGATCAAAAGGCCCCGCAGGGGAAGCTCGGTGAAATGGTCGATGGCGTAAAAGACCGCCTCCTTTTCATGGGCGAGCACGAGATCGTTCTCGCACCCCTTCCACTCGCACCACTTCACTAAAAATTCCATTACCTCGGTGCGGTTTGCTGCCGTGACCGGCTCGACCGTGTGCCGGCAGTTTTTGCGGAACTTGTGGATCTGGCTGCGGATCTTGAGGTAGTTCTTGCCCGGGAGTTCCGCAAGATCGAGCGCACGGTACACGTACTCGAAATGGTCCCGGTCCGGGACGATCGTGATGGAGGGATCGAGGTCGCGGATCCACTGGGCGGTTGCCGGGTCCAGGACCACAACCGGCGTATCGTCGCCGTACTCAAACGCGAAACGGATCAGGTCTTTCATGAGCGCGGGATCGCGGGGGCCGATAGGCGGCCGGAACCGGGTGGCGCCGGCGATCGTGCTTGCGAGGATCACGTTCCCGTTCACGTACGCGTACCGGTACTGAGCGAAGTGGTTCCAGCAGACCATATTGGTAAACGTATTATCGCTGTGGGTCTGCGGGTACTTTGCGTAGTGCGCCTCGAAAAACGCCCGGTCCGCAAGGGTCACGGGCCGGAAATCCTCCTGGGTGAGCATCAGGGTTCACCCCGGTACATGAGCGGGACGTGCCCTTTCATGGGCAAAAACCCGAGCTCCCGGTAGAACGGTTCCGAGCCGGGCTCGGCAACGAGCGCGATCCACGAGAGCCCGGCCTCTTTGCAGGCCGAGAGGAGCGCTTCGAGCAGGGCCTTTCCCGCGCCCTGCTTCCGGTAGGCCGGGAGCACCACGAGGTCCTGGATATACGCGTCAGAGACGCCATCCGAGATCACACGCCCCATCCCCACCGCCCGGCTGCCCGTCCCGTCGAGGGCAACGGCAAATGCAAAACTGCCCCGGATCAGCCCGGGAATTTCGGCCGGATCGTACTCGTCCTTCCACCAGCCCCCGGCCCGGTAGAGTGCAACGATCTCCGCGGCATCCCAGGACCGGACAAGGGATATGCGGATACCTCCCTCGCGGGAAGTCACTTATGCGCCTCCTTTGGGGGACTGGCATGCATAAAAAGAGGTCTCTGGCTTTACAGATATACTATCGGGTGCTGGCATTTCCGGTCATGCCGCGTTCTTTGGCGCGGTTAACCGGGCAATGGCAGTATCGACAATCGCACCGAGATCATTGATCCCCCAGTGCTGGGTATTCAGGATGATGTGGTAGATCGAAAGATCCCCGATCTCGATCTCGTAGTACTGCCGGTACCGGACCGCTTCGCAGTGCTCGCGTTCGAGCGTGATCTTCTTTGCCGTCTCAAGATCGGCGATCTGGTCGCGGAATACGATCCGTTCGAGCCGGCACTCGATGGGGGCAAAGAGCCAGATCTTAAGATCGGCCTTATCCACCATCCACCCCGAGAGCCTGCCCTCGACAATGATATTGTCTTTTGATTCGGCGATCTCTTTTTGCCGGGCGTCGATCATCTTGTCAAAGGCAGGATCCTGTTCGGCAAGCCTGCCAAACTCGGCAAGTTCCATGTTGTGCTCTTTCGCACACTGGCGGAAGACCTCCCCCGCCGAGATCATGGTAAAATTGTGGCGCTCTGCAAGGTACCGTGAGAGCGAGGTCGTCCCGCTGCCGGGAAGCCCGCTCACGGTGATCCGCATCAGATCCCCCCGATGTTGAGGGCCTTTCGGATCACCTGGCTGACGGTGATCGAACAGAGCATGTACCAGACGATCCATGCCGGCAGGATCCAGAACATCGGGGCAGTCAGGCTGATCGCCCCGGCCTGGTAAGGCAGGGTGATCGTCTCGTTGGGCAGCTGGCTGAGCCGGTACAGGAGCCAGAAGAAGATGGGAACGGTCAGGACGAGGATGTACGCCATGGGCTTGAACTGCTGCTGGGAGAGTTCGAGCTGCTCCTTCATCATCCGGTCCTTTTTCGTATCCATTTTCTTGATCTTCTTCTCGTCCTTGGAGAGCAGGGCTTCGCGGTACTCTTTCTGGAAGCCCTTCATCCGCTCCTGCACTTCGTTCATCCGCTCGTAATCGATCGTGTACTTCTGGATAATGGACGAGTACAGGCCGGTCGCTGCCGAGAGAATTACGATCAGGATGAAAAACGGTATGCCAAACGTCTCCACAAGCGGCGCAAAGACCGAATCAAGGGCCTTTCCGACGCCGACCCGCAGCCACTCGATACTGTACGAGATCATCATCGCAAACATGAAGAGGAGTGCGACGTATAACCCGTACTTGTCCCAGAACTTGCCAAAATCCATGACGTCACCCTAAAGAAGGAATTTACCGGAGGACATCGGCCATCTCTGCCGCCGCAAGGTCGAGCAGGTGGTCGGGATTGGTGATGATCTTGATGGTACAGCCGGTCATCATCGCGTATGCCGCGGCGATCGACCGGTTGAATGCCTGGTGCTCGGCAATGGAGCGGGCGCCTTCCCTGTCACGGTTGCGCGTGTCATCGGAAAGACGCCGCATGAGGATCTGGTCATCGTCGGTTTCAACAAGGACGATAATATCGGGCATGATCTCGCGGAGCACCCATTCCGGGAGCCCGGCGAGATAGCCCTTGGGGGTTTTGACCGATGCGTGCGTGTCGATCATGACATTGCCGGGGATCTTTGCGATCGCCTGCGCAGCCCGCTGCTGGAGCCTTTTCTGGTCGGCGCGGTCAAGCGTGCGCATCTGGTCGCGGTCTGCCACGAGCCCCTCGTTTTTTGCAACCTCGAACATGAAGGTGCCAAAATTGATGGGCTGGTAGTCTACCCCTTCGCTCTTTAACTTCTGTAATGCCTCGTTGATGACCGTGGTCTTACCGACACCCGGTACACCCGTGATGATGACCTTTTTTCCTGCTGCCATTGCCTCTCACTTGCCTGTTTACTACTCCTTGCCAAAGAATGTCCGCATGAACGGATACATTTCCATGATCTGCTGACTGGCTATCTCTTCGTACAACCGGTACGTGATACTCACCGTCAGTAACAGCCCCGTACCGCTCACAGAGCCGATCACACCGAAGAGGTTTGCGACCACACTCAGGATACCGATGAACACACCGCCGATGATGGTGACACGGGGGATATACCGGTCCAGGTACTTCTCAAGCACCTGCGGATTTCTCCGGTACCCGGGAATAGACATCCCGGACATCTGGATCTGCCGGGCGACATCCTTTGAATCGAGACCTGCGGTCTTGATCCAGAAGAGCGCGAAGATCGCACCCCCGACAACCATGAATGTGACATCGATACCCATCCTTAAGAGGACTTCCCAGGGGGCGTGACCGAGATCGGTCGTCCACCACATCCAGTCGGACGGGCCGTTAATAGGCGCTAAGAAGTACATCAGGCCGTTCTGCGGTGTCTGGCCGTTAAAGGTACCAAAGATCGTGATGCCGATGTTGGACAAAAACATCCCTATCATCTGGATGTTTGCCTGGAGCACACGCACGAGGATCATCGGCAGGACACTGGCGTAGATCAGTTTTACCGGGAACCGTGCACGGGCACCCCTGACCTGCGCGTGGGCAAGCGGGATCTCGATACGGGTGGATTCCACGTATACGATGATGAGGAAGATGATGATAGTCGTGGCAAATGCCAGAAGATCCTTGCCAAAGTACTGGATGAAATTGGCGCCATCGAGCAGGACGGAGAACAGGCGCGGGAAGAACCCGACCGGGTAGGGATCGCTTACTGGGAACCAGTTGACGAACCCGTTCACGAGCGCCTGCGAGATACCGGCGATGATAAAGAGACCAACACCGGAACCGATACCCCACTTGGTGACCACTTCATCCATAAAGACGACGAGGATACCACCGATACAGATCTGGATGAAGATCAGCAGAGAGACGGCAAAGAGGTTGCCACCGAAGAACTGTGCCGCGATCGCCGGATCGGGTTTCATGAACCCGCCGATGAGGTTCGGCGCAGCTTCGATCAGGATCATGACGATGATGAGGATCTTCTGGAGACCCATGTATATGACCTGTCCGCGGGCCTCACTCGTATCGATATGGAGGATATCGGCACCTTTCAGGAGCTGGAGCACGATGGATGCCGTGACGATCGGACCGATACCGAGGTGAACGATCGAACCGCTCGCACCGGCGAGCAGGGCGCGCCAGTACATGAACACATCCTGTGAACTGGATGCAAGTCCGAATACCGGGATATTCGTGAGCGCGAAATACAGAACTAAGATTCCCAGTGTCCACAACAGCTTGTTTTTGAAGTGGACATGCCCCTCCGGGCTCTTGACTGCGGGCATCGCAGCAAGAATGGGTTCCATTCGATCCAGCAGGTCTCCCATTATTTCACCAAAAAATTACTTTTTTAGTGGATCAGGCAACCTGCGCCTTTCCACCAGTCTTCTCGATCTTTGCCTTGGCCTGCTCGGAGTATGCCGCTGCGGTAATGGAGAGTTTCTTTGTCACTCTGCCGCTGCCCAGGATCTTCTCGATCCCGAGGTCGGCAGCGTTGAGGACAATGGTGTCTCCTTCCTGCTTGGCAATTCCCTGCGCGAGAAGCGAAGGTACGATCTGGTCGATAATCCCGACATCCATAGCGGAAACCGAGACCGCAGGGTTATGGAAGAACCCGTTCTTGCCAAAGACCGGGCCTCCGAACTCCTTATACCACCTGACAAAGTGGTGGGCATTGATGCCTGCGCGACCCCTTCCGCCGCGGTTACCTGCACCCCGGCGGTTCTTGTGGGTTCCGCCGCCGCACGTCCGCGTTCCGCGGTATTTTGAACGTTTGTTGGTTGGCATCTCTTCACCTCATCTTATAGAGGAGAGTATTGATCTCCGGACCATAATAGCCAAGCGCTCCACCCTGAACATGCGTGCGCTTCGTGGTCTTGTACCCCTTCCGTGGCGGGTGAAGCCGGAGGACCGGCTTGAGGCCAGGGATATCGCGCAGCCGGGTCTCGCCCTTGGCAAGAGCCTGGGCGAAATCGACGATGCTGCCAAAGGTCGAGTTGGACTTGATGTACTCGTCCGTTAACGGTGCGTCACCGATAACACGGCCACGGGTCGAAAGCAGGGTCTCTAAGGTCGCTGCATCCACTTCGCCGTACGCGACATAGTCCTTGACCTTGCGGATCATCCCGAGGTTTTCGGGAGTGTCTGCCACAAGCACGCAGTGGTTGATGTGGTGCAGACGGAGCATCTTTAAGGTGTCTTTGATGTCCTTGCGCGTGTTGACCACGCCGCGGACCTGCACGACTGCGTACATTTACTCCGACCTCCCGGTGCGGATCATGTTGGTTTCTTTTAATGCGTTGAACGTTGCCTTGGCGAAGTTAATCGTCGTGCGGGTCTGTCCGCGCGCAAACGTCCATGCATCCTTGATCCCGGCGAGTTCGAGCACTTTCTTGCTGATATCACCGGTGACAAGGCCGATACCCTGCGGGGCGGGCTTGAGGGTGACCCGGACACTGCCGGCGGTTCCCTGGACTTCCCGGGGGATAGAGTGCAGGACATTGCACCCGCATTCCCAGCTGCCGCACCCGCGGCCCACCTTGATCAGGTTCATCTTTGCTTTTGTGATTGCTTTCTTGATCGCGTCGCCGACCTGGACATCTTTTCCCTGGCCAAAGCCGATGTACCCGTTCCGGTTGCCGACGATAACGACGGCACGGAACTGGACCCGGCGGCCTGAGTCGGTCATCCTCTGCATCATGGCGATGTCAAGGACCTCGTCTTCGAGGTCCGGGAGGAACATATCAACGATCTCGGGTTCCTTGATCGGCCGGCCGCTCTCGAGGACCTGATCAATGCTCTTGATCTCTCCTGATGCGACCTGCTTGCCAAGACCGGTGACCGGGCGCCATTCTGCCTTTTCGTATGCCATTTACACCAGCTCCTTCTTTATGGCGGCTGCCACCTGCTCGACATTCTTGACGATATCTTTGGCTTTATCGTTGTAAGCCGCGATATGCTCACCCTTGAGACGGTCCTCGGTGGGGAGGATGCTCTCGCCGTACGGGATCTCGAGGCCGGCGTCAACAGCACCTTTCAGCGCCGCAAAGACCCGTGCCCCGGGAGTTGCCCGGGCAAGGCCGATATCGAGGATTGCACGGTCCTGTCCTGCCTTCTTTGCCTTTGCGGCAAAGAGCATGCCGGTCAGGTATGCTGCGGGGGTGTTTGCCGTTGCCCCGGTGTATCCGTACTTTTCCAGTTCGGCCGAATTTGCCGATACAAGGGTCTTGTCCCCGTCCATCTCGGCAGTGACCAGCTGGACGATAACATGCCGGTTTGTCCGCCGTACAACCATACGGGGTGCGTCGGCGACAACGAGTTTGGTTCTCTGGTAATAATCGGTTCTGCCTTCTCTCCGCCTGCGGAAAGCGACCAGATACCGTGGTCCGGTTGCCATGTTACTTCAGCCTCCCGGCGATGATCTCCATCTGAGCTTTCATGTGTGCGACGCTCCGGAACTGCCCGCCGGCTGCCTTGCGGTAGAGCACGCGGTAGAGATGGGAGTCGATCGTCTTTTCTTCGCGGAGTGCGACGAGTGCTTTCCTGATGGCGCGGATCTTCTGGATCCATGCCTGCTTGCTCGGAGTTCTTGCACCCTGTGCACCTTTGCGTTTCCCGGCACCCTTGCGGTGACCGTATGACCGCTGCGCGGTGCGCGCGCGTGCACGGCCGCGGCTGACGCCCTTCTTCTGGTGCGCCTTGATAACGCCCTCGGTGATAAGACCGCGGAGGTCTTCGCGCGAGATGGCGTTCTCGATGTCGGAGAGACGCTCGGGGTCGAACCAGACGCGGTTGACACCGCACTTGAGGAGCGATGCTGCGAGGCGTTTCTGGCCGGCTACATCAGTCATTCTTCTTCACCCCGGACGATTTCTTCTTTGCACCGGTCTTGTCTGCTGCCGGCTTCTTTTCAGGAGCTGCTTTCTTTGCAGGGGCCTTTTCAGCTTCCTTTGCCTTGGGCTTTGCTGCGGCCTTCTCCTCTTTCTTTACCGGCTGCTTTGCGGCAGGTTTTGCAGACTTGGAAGCAGACTTTGCTGCCGGCTTCTTCTCTTCAGCGCCCTTCTTCTTGGCATCTTCTGCCTTTGCTGCGCCCTTCTTTGCCGGAGCCGCCTTTTTCGCGTCCTTCGTCTCTTTCTTGTCCTTTGCCGCTTCTTTCTTCTCTTCGGCAGGCTTCTCCTTCTTCACGAGGTCCTTGATGACCTTCGTATTAAGGATCTTAAAGCCGGCCGCTGCTGCCTTTTCCTGAAGGGCCTTGCGCTTGCGCCCGCCGACGCCGGCTGATATCCGGATCGCCTGGGTCTTTATATCGAGTTTCTCGAGATCTTTTTCCGAGAATACCATCACTTCAAAGAACCCGCTGGGGTGCATGCCGCGCACTGCTACCGGGCTTCCATATCCCGGCTTGGGCAGTGCTCCCTTTGCCTTTTTCTGTTCCCGCTGCTTGTTGTGCTGTCCGCGGGGCTTTCTCCAGGAATCGGAGAGCTGTGGTTTTGTACCAAACCCGCTGCGCTTGAAGACAGCACTCTTCTCTGTGCGCACACGGATCAGTCGCTTGGTTTCCGTTGTCATTGATCAGTTCAGCCCCTGTGGACCATGTATACTCCGTCCTGGAAGACCCGCGGGTCCCGGTAACGGATATGGGTTGCGTGCTCGATGTTTGCCGCAGTGTTCCCCACCAGTTCGCGGTCGATGCCGGTCAGGATGACCTCGTCGTTTGCGATCTTGGCGGTTACGCCATCGGCGATATCTGCGTACCGTGCCTTCTTCTCGCCAAGGAAATTGGCGATCTCAAGGCGCTTCCCCTGCAGCTTGAGCTGGATCGGGAAGTGGCTGTATACCACTTTCATACGGTATTCGAATCCTTCGGATACACCGCGGCACATGTTCTTTGCATGTGCCTCGAAGGTGCCCACCATTGCGGTGATAGCCTTACGGTCCGACTCGGTTGAGATGTGGATCTCCTTGTCGTCGCAGGTAACGGTTACCTGGGGGAACCGGACGCTCCTGACGAGCGTGCCCTTGGACCCGGTAATCGTAAGCTGCGATCCCTCGAGCTTGACTTTGACGCCCTCGGGGATCTTGACTTTTCTTATGCTTGCCATGATTCACATCTCCCCTTAGTAGACATACCCGAGCAGTTCGCCGCCGATGCCTTCCTGACGTGCCTGCATGTGCGACATAACGCCGCGCGAGGTCGAAAGGATCATGAGCCCGAAGTTCTTGCCGGGCAGGTACTGCTTCTCCCAGAATTCCATCTCATCCAGCTGGACCGAGAAACGCGGGCAGATAGCGCCGCATTTGTTGATCTTGCCGGTGAGGTGCACCTTGAGCTGGCCGCCGCGGCCGTCCTCGATGAACTCGAAACCGGAGATGTAGCCGGCTTCCTGCATGATGCGCAGCATTGCGCCGAGGAGCTTGCTTGCGGGTTCAATGGTAACCTCGGATTTACCGGTGTCGCCTGCGTTCTTTAACGCACTCATCCCGTCTGCGATGGTGTTTAATCGTGTCATCTTGCTCACTCCCTTAGTTCATCTTCTTAAAGCCCATCTTCTGTGCCCACTCACGGAAGCACTGACGGCAGAACATGATGTGGTACCGGCGGACAAGCCCCTGCTTGCGCCCGCACATCTTGCACTCGTTCGCACCGCGACCGTAGATCTTCTTCCTTTCGCCACCCATTTAGCGCACCTCCGCCGAGTATTCCTCCTTGAGGAACGCGATTGCATCTTCCTTTTTCACGCGCTGTTTCTCGGGCAGCTTCTTCTGCTGCATTCTCCGGCGGGTGATCCTGATGCCGTTCCTTTCCAGCACGACATTGACATCCATCCCGAAGATACCGATCTGCGGGTCGTAGGACATGCCGGGGAAGTCGGTGTGCTCCTCGATACCAAACGAGAAGTTCCCGCTCTTGTCGAACTGGCTCTCAAAGACCGTCTTGTTGACGATAGTTAAGGCCGTCTTTAAGAAGTCCTCGGCCGGCTGGCCGCGGAGCGTGACCTTGCACCCGATCGGAGCGCCCTTCCTGATGGAGAACGCCGGCTGCGTCATCTTCGCGATGGTGCGGATCGGGGTCTGCTTGGTGATCGTCTTCATGATATTCTCGGCCTTGACGAGCCTTTCACCGCTCTCGCCGACACCCATGTGGACGACAACTTTGTCGATGTGGACATTACGCATTGCGGTCACTGTTCAAGCCCCCAGCTGGTCTTTGAGACGGTTTCCTTTCCGACCATGTAGATATAGGGCGTGATCGTGTCGAAACGCTCCTTGGTCTTCTCGTCTTCAAGGATAACCTTGTTCGGGACGCTGCCCGGCGTATTGATGATCTCGACAATACGGGCAACCTTGCCGGAGTGCTTGCCGCCGATGATCGTCGCCATGTTGCCTGTCGCGAACGGGAAGTGCTCGAGGATCTTAAACCGGTCCTCGGGTTTGAGCGAGATAACGATCGAATCGTTGGACTTGTAGGTGTTGTCGGCAAGGATGTTTGCGCCGTACCTGAGGTTGAGCTGAACCTTGCCGCCGGAAACAACCGTCTTGTTCTCGATCTTGCACAGGCGCTTCTGGGCTGCCTCTGCATCGATCTCGACCGTCTTGTGCCGGCCCTTGAGGTCCCGGAGGATCCTGAAGTACTTGCCGACCCGGGGAAGGGCGATGACATCGAAGATGCCGATCCCCATCTTGGGGTCGCGGCAGGGTTTGCCGTTGATGACAACATCCTTCTGCTTGAGGATCTGCTTGACTTCCTTCATGGTGCGGGCAAGGCCCTGCTGGTCACGGAGCCAGACTGCGACCGGCATCGCGTTAGCATTGTGCGGGCCGGGTGCAGTCTTTGCCACGAACGTCGTGGTCTTCTTCGTGATATGCCAGGAGTCGGGCGCGTTAAGCCTCTTTAAGTGATCTGACATTACTCCTTACCCCCAAGTTTTTCAACGCGGCGCTTGTCATCGAGCTTGAGCTTGGTGATCTCCACCTTGGATGCATCGACCGGGCGCGGGACCTCGGTGCCGTCAACCTTCGTGGATGTGACACCGTGCACGATGAGTTTTGAGTTGGTAGTGTCGACGCCGTCGACAACTCCTTCCTCGCCGACATGGTCGCCACGGGTGATCTTAACGGTGTCACCCTTAACAACGCGCAGGGTCTTCTTGGAATATTTTTCCTTGAGCGCGTCCGAGAGCGGCGCGTTGAGGAATTTCGACCTCATGTGTGCGGGTGCATCGTACCGCGCCTTTCTCTGTTTGCGCGGCTGTGAACTGATTACTCTGACCATATGTTTTCCCCCTTACACAATGATTGTCGCCATGGACCCGAGCTTCGGGTACCGTTCTGCCACTTCACGGGCGACCGGTCCCTTGATCTCGGTTCCTTTGGGTTCGTTCTTTTCATCCACAACGACTACTGCGTTGTCGTCAAAGGAGACACGGAGCCCGTTGGGGCGGCGCATTTCCTTCTTCGCGCGGATGACTACTGCCCGGACGAGTTTCCTCCTCATGTCGGGAGTGCCCTTCTGGACACTGGCCGTGCAGAGGTCCCCGAGACCCAGTTTGGGCTGGCGGCGCCGTACACCGTGGTAGCCAAAGACAGAGATGATCTGTACTGTCCTTGCACCGGTGTTATCTGCGCATGCAAGCCGGGTTCCGGTTGCAAGCGATCTCGGCGTCTTAGACTGCTTTGCCTTCATGGCTGCTCCACCTCGACAACAACATACGTCGTGCTCTTCGAGAGCGGTCTGCATTCAGCAATCTTCACAAGGTCCCCGACTTTTGCCTGGATGCAGGGGGGGTTGTGGGCGTGGATTTTAGAGATGCGCTTCTCGTACCGGTTGTACTTCCGGACGTAGTGCAGGTAATCCCGGGCAACCACGACCGTTCCCATCATCTTGTCGCTCACGACCTTACCGGTGATCACCTGGCCGCGCACCGGTAAAGTGCCGTGGCACGGACAATTAACGTCCTTGCACTCCTGTTTTGGG